>JAFZLA010000031.1 GCA_017551705.1 Treponema sp. | reverse complement strand
TTTTGCGAAAGTTTTTTGGCCGGCGCTTTTTTATTCGCTCGCGATTATTTTTAATTTGGATTTCAACGCGCTCACGCTGGCAACTTCGCTTGCAAGCTTTGTGTTGATTGCCGCAAGCGCATTCTCCATAATTCTTTCACTAATTAACAAACAACCAGCTTCTTGCGGCGCGGCGGCGGCAAACCTTTTGTCAAAACGCGAGCGCGAGGTTGCCGCGCTTCTTTTGCAGGGAAAGACAAGCCAAGAAACCGCCGACGCGCTTTTTGTGTCGCTCGCCACAATCAAAACTCACGTTCAGCGCATTTACCAAAAGACAGGCGCCCGCAACAGGGTCCAGCTCGCGCTTTTCATGCAAAATCATCCTTTTGGCTGATATTCTTTTTTTCCAATTTAGTTGACAATGAAACAATGAAACAAATTTTAAAGGCGCTTCCATTTGTCGCAGTTCTCGCGATGCTGCTAGGCTCTGTGTTTTTCGCAAAAACCCTTCATTCAAAAAAGAGCGGACGCTTTCATGTGAACACAGGGTCGGACAAAAACGGCGAGATTCACACTGTCCGAAAATTCGTGTCAATTTCTTCTGTGGTCATAATCGACATGAACAACCATTCCAAAAAGCGTAAAATTCCGCCAAGCGAATTTTCATACAACACGGAGACCACACAAATAATTTTTGCGAATCCCCTTCCCTTTGAAAATTCTGTGGTTCACGTGGAAGGAACAATCGCGCGGCCAGAAAAATTTTATCTTCACGATTTTAGCGGAACGGCGGAATCGCTTCTTGTTCTTTTGAACGGCCGCGAGGCGATGGAAAATTACGAATACACATATTCGCCGGAAGCGCGGACGCTGACTTTTAGGAACGACATTCAGCCCGAAAGCGACGGAATATTCTTCATCATGTACCAAACGCAAGACGGGCAAACCCACAGCTTTGGCAACTGGTGCAAAAAGGACGGCGACAAACTTGCAGAGCTTGAATGGAACTGGCTTTGCAAAACGCAAAACATTCCGCCGATGGTGATGAAAGACAGGAGCGGACTTTCAAACAAAAAGCTTTCAAAAGAAGTCGGATTTTCCGTCCAGCTTCCAAAAGGCGACTCAACTTTTTTAATCGAAAAAATGGAAGGCGGCGAGCGCGTCCGTTCAGTGATGCGATGGTTTGACAAAAGCGGCCTTGTCGTCGAATGCAAAGACCGCCCCTTTTCCGACGGCGGCGCAAACCAATGCGAGTGGGAGCAGAACGGAACCTACTACCAAATGATTGTTCCCGACGGCAAAAGCGACATCGCGCAAAAATTGATGAAAGACTTCCACTAGCAAAAACCCCTCTTTCGCGCTACTATATCCCCATGACCAAACAACAACTTCTTGACTTTATCCGCGACAACAAGGCGGAATATATTGAATTGCAAAAACTGCTCACAGCCCGCAAAGCGCTCGCGCCCGAAAACGGCGGCGAAGGAGAGTGGGACAAATGCGCGGCCTTGGAAGAATTTTTGCGCGCGCATGGAATCACAAACCTTGAGCGCTTTGACGCGCCCGACAGCCGCGCAAAGAACGGCGCCCGTCCCAACCTAATCGCGACGATTCCCGGCAAGCGCGCCTCCAACAATTCCAGCGCGTCTTCCAATTCCGGCACTGATGACCGCTCCGCTTCTCAGTCTTGCGACAGTTCCGCCGCTCCAACAATTTGGGTCATCGCGCACTTGGACGTAGTGCCGGTGGGGAACATGGCGGACTGGAAGACCGACCCGTGGACGGTAGTCGAAAAAGATGGAAAACTTTTTGGACGCGGCGTTGAGGACAACCAGCAGGGCTTGTGCTCGGCCTTCGCTGCAGCCTGGGCCTTTGTCAAAAACGGCGTAGTTCCTGAACGGACAATAAAACTATTGTTCGTGGCCGACGAAGAAGTCGGAAGCAAGTACGGAATGATTTGGCTTTTGCAAAACCACCCCGAGCTTTTTGGAAAAGACGACTATTTCCTAATCCCCGACGGCGGCGACGCGCAAGGGCGAACGATAGAGGTTGCCGAAAAAAATGTTTTGTGGCTTGAGTTCACCGTTAGCGGAAAGCAATGCCACGGCTCGCGGCCGGACGAAGGCCTCAACGCATGCCTTGCCGCAAACCGCTTGAGCCTCGCGCTTTACAAGGGCCTCCACAAAAAATTTGGCGCCAAAGACAAATTGTTCGAGCCGGCAACTTGCACATTTGAGCCGACCAAACGCGCGGCCAACGTTGACGGCGTGAACATCATTCCCGGCAGCGACGTCTTTTGCTTTGACTGCCGCGTTCTTCCCCGCTACAAAAACGAGCAAGTCCTAAAAACGATTGACGCGATAATCGCCGCCGAACAAAAAAAGAGCGGCGTTCAAATCACATACAAGATTTTGCAAAACGCGCAGTCAAAGGCCACCGACAAAAACGCGCCGCTTGTCCAAGCGCTCGCCGCGGCAATTAAAGAAGCCCACGGCCTAGACGCGCAGACTATCGGAATCGGCGGCGGAACTGTGGCCGCGGAGCTGCGCAACCTTGGACACGATTGCGTCGTCTGGAGCAGCCTTGACGAGACGGCGCACATGCCCAACGAGTATTGCATTGTAGACAACTTGATTAAGGACGCGCAAACGCTCGCCCTGCTCTTTTTGCAACCATAGCATACGGCTGTTTTTGCGAGTTTTGCGAGCAAAAATGTTGCCGCTTATGCGGCTAGCAAGCAATCACGGTCTACCACCGTTTCTTATTGCCGCTACCTAATCTTAAAGAATATTCCCAGCGTAAAGATTGTGACCAAAAGCTGGATGATCAAAAATTTGAGCAAGACTTGCGTGGGGGACCAGCCAAGATTTTTTCGCACATGGTCGTGGAGCGGGAAGCGCACGTTAGAAAAAATCTTTATTTTAAAGAAGCGCAACAAGGCCACCTTTATAAGGCCTGTTCCGCCGTTGACCAAAATCACAAGGCTTGTGGCAACAAGGATAAAGGGGTTTCCAGTGGCCAAGACGCAGGCCCCGATAAAAAAGCCAAGCGCGCGGCTTCCAGCGTCGCCCATCAAGACAGCGCTTGGAAAGGCGTTGTGCCACAAGTAGCCCATCAAAGTTCCCGCCAAGGCGAATGTCATGATTCCCCAAGCGGCTCCAGTCTTTAAGTGCGGAACAAGCAAGTAGGCCGACATTTCGACGTGGCCCAAGACGACGTAGAAAATGATTCCAAGCGTCATCAACGCCACCAAAATCAAAGTAGAAGAAAGGCCGTCAACTCCGTCGGTGCAGTTGGTCGTGTTGATGGAAGTCCAAAGCAAAACCGTTCCCACAATAACATAAAGCCAAAACGGAATTGCAATCGAGTGCGTTACAAACGGAAACCAAAAGCTAACGGTTCCGTCTTCCGAAAACTTTGAAAGAAAATAATACATGATGGCGCTAAAGCCCGCGCTCAAAATCAAGTCCAGCGCGCCCTTTAAATATTCGCCCCAAGAAGTGACGCTGCGGTCGTCCAAAAATCCGGTCAGCATCGTAAGCCAAGTAAAGACGACGGCGGCCAATTCCAGGCCGGTCATCGGAACGCAGACAACGCAAACCAAAAAGAAAATCGTGATGAATACGACGCCAGCGCCGGTGGGCTTTCCCTTGGCCGCCTCGCTTGTGGAAGCAAGCGCAAACTCGCGGCCCCTGTCGTGCGGAAGGCGGTCGTAAAATTTTGGAAGCAGCTTTACCGCGCAAAAAAATCCTGCGTAAAGCGCGAGCGAAATCAAAACCGCGTACGACTGCAAGAGGCGCGCGGGGCCAAAGTTAAACGCCGTTTGCAAATATCGGCCAAGGTAGTAAAGCATAATTTATTTTGCCAAATATTCGTTGATGCTAGCGGCAGCCTTGCGGCCTTCGCCCATAGCAAGAATTACAGTGGCAGCGCCCAAAACGATGTCGCCGCCCGCCCAAACTTTTGTCATGCTGGTGGCCTGATTTTGGTCAACCAAAATGTGGCCGCGCTTGTCAACGTTAATCTCAGGCGTTGTCTTTGCGATAAGCGGGTTGGAATTGTTTCCAAGCGCCACGATGACGGCGTCGCAAGGAATGTCGTGCTCGCTTCCTTCGATCGGAACGGGAGAGCGGCGGCCAGAAGCGTCAGGCTCGCCAAGCTCGTAGCGCAAGGCCTTGAGGCCTGTCACGCGGCCGTCTTCCGCGCTGCCCAAAATCTCAACGGGATTTTCCAAAAAGCGGAACTCGACTCCTTCTTCCTCGGCGTGCTCGACTTCTTCGGCGCGCGCGGGCATCTCGGCGCGAGTGCGTCTGTAAACGACGTAAACTTTTTCGGCTCCCAAGCGCAAGGCCATGCGGGCCGCGTCCATCGCGACGTTTCCGCCGCCGCAAACCACGACTGTCTTTGCCTCGTAGTAGGGAGTGTCGGCCTTGCCTTTTTCGTAGGCCTTCATCAAATTGGCGCGCGTCAAATATTCGTTGGCGCTAAACACGCCGATGTAATTTTCTCCGGGAATGTTGAAGAACTTTGGAAGGCCGGCTCCCGTTCCTACAAAAGCCGCGTCAAATTCCTTGTCCGTCAAAATCTGCTGGACAGAAGAAGTGCGTCCGACCAAAAAGTTCATCTCAAACTTTACGCCCATCGTCTTAAGGTTTTCAACTTCCTTGGCGACGATGTCTTTGGGCAAGCGGAACTCAGGAATTCCGTAAACCATAACTCCGCCCGCCTTGTGGAAGGCTTCGAACACCGTTACGTCGTGTCCTGCGCGGCGGCAGTCGGCGGCAACTGTAAGGCCGGCGGGGCCGGAACCGATTACCGCCACTTTTTTTCCTGTGGGAGCGGCGACGGCGGGCGCGGTAACTTTGTTGTTCTGACGTTCCCAGTCGGCTACAAAGCGCTCCAAGCGTCCGATGCTGACGGCCTTTTCCGCCGACTTGAGCGACTTGCCCACGGTGCATTCGCCCTGGCACTGTTTTTCTTGCGGGCAAACGCGGCCGCAAATCGCCGGCAGCAAGTTTGTTTCTTTAATGATGTCAACGGCCGCTTTAAATTCGCCCTTGGCAACTTGAGCCACAAAGCGCGGAATCTGAACGTTGACGGGGCAGCCTTTTACGCAAGGCTGGTTCTTGCACTGCAAGCAGCGGTTGGCTTCGACAATCGCCTGCTCCTTGGTGTAGCCCAAAGCGACCTCGCTCATTTGGCGGGCGCGAACAAGCGGCTCTCCTGTGGGCATTGTCTGCAAGGGAATTCCCATGCGGTCCTTGACCGTAAGGCTGTCCAGCTTGTCCTTTATTTTGTTGTATTCTTCAAGGCCGATTTTTGTCAAAGCCTCAACGCTGATATGTTCTGCCATTTTGTTCTCCTAGTTTGAAAGTCCGATTTTGCACTTGTGGAACGCTTCAGTTTCCTGCGGCTTGAATGACTTCATTCTCATCATCATGTTGTCCCAGTCAACTTGGTGGCCGTCAAAGTCCGGGCCGTCAACGCAAACAAACTTTGTCTCGCCGCCGACGCTGACGCGGCAGCCGCCGCACATTCCCGTTCCGTCAATCATAATCGTGTTCAAAGAAACTATAGCGGGAACGTTGTATTTTTTTGCGGTCATGCAAGCGAACTTCATCATTATCGGAGGTCCGATGGCGATCATCAAAGCCGGAGGGTTGTCGCTCTGGCACATTCTTTCTAGCGGAATTGTGGTCACGCCCTTTTCGCCCGCGCTTCCGTCGTCGGTCGTGATTATGACTTCGTCGCAAACGGCCTTCATCTCGTCTACAAAAATCAAAAGGTCTTTTGTGCGGGCTCCTTCAATCAAGATAACTTTGTTGCCCGCTTCCTTCAAAGCCTGAACGATAGGATAAAGCGGAGCGGTTCCAAAGCCGCCGCCGACGCAGACAACAGGTCCGTCGTATTTTTTGATTTCGCTGGGAGTTCCGAGCGGGCCCAAAACGCCGCCCAAATAGTCGCCCTCTTTTAGCTGCGAAAGCTTGTATGTTGACGCGCCAACCGGCTGGAAGGCGATGGCAACCCAGCCCTCTTTGGCGTTCGCGTCGGCGATTGTAAGCGGAATGCGCTCGGTCAAGTCTTGGTCAACCTGAACGATAAGAAATTGGCCGGCCTTGCGGTTCTTGGCGATGTCCGGCGCCTCAAATTTCATGTAGTAAACAGCCTCAGAAAGCTGCCTCTTTTCGATAATTTTGTTCATACTCTTCCTCAATGATTAAGAGAGTTTAAATTTCTACAATTATAGTAAAAAACACGTCTCAAGTCAATGAGGAAGAAATGACCTATTTTTTAAGCAACGCCGCGAAAGGGTTGTACATCATGCCGTCGTCGCTGCCCTGGAACTCGCGCTTTTCGCGGCGGGGGCCGTTTTGGTCGCGCTTAAAGCCACCAGCCTGACCGCCAGCAGAAGCGCTGCCCTTTTTGACCACAACGACGCGCTTTCCGCCCGTTCCTGTTCCGCCAGTTCCAGCGCCAGCAGAGCCGCCGGCCGCCGTTCCGCGAACCTTTGACTTTTCGTCAGTGCCCGCGCGGCTGGCAGCGTCGCTTTTGAGCGAAAGGCTAATGCGGCGCCTGTCCATGTCCAAGTTCAAAATGGTGAACTCGTGAACGTCGCCTACCTTGACCACTTCCATCGGATCCTTTACAAAGTTGTCGCTCAACTCGCTTACGTGAATCAAGCCGGTCTCGTGCAGGCCGATGTCAACAAAGGCGCCGAAGTCGACCACGTTGCGGATTTTGCCGGTAACTTTCATGCCGGGCTTGAGGTCTTCAAAAGCCACGACTCCCTTTTGCATGATAGGCGCAGGATAGTCAGCGCGCGGGTCGCGGTTGGGCTTTTGCAATTCGTCAACGATGTCGTTGAGCGTCGTTTCGCCAACAGAATATTTTTCGGCCAACTTCTTTTTAAGGTCGGCGCTGATTTTTTCTTTGTTCTGAACGAGCGGAAGCAACTCGCGCGCAAGCTCGTAGTTTTCGGGGTGAACCCAAGTGTTGTCCAAGGGGTCGGCGCTTTCTGCGATTTTCAAAAAGCCCGCGCACTGCTCGTAAGCCTTTGGTCCAAGGCCGGGAACTTTTTTTAGGTCCTCGCGGCTGGTTATCTTTCCGTTTGCGTCGCGATAGGCCACGATTTTTTTTGCCGTTCCGCTTGTAATGCCGGAAACATATTTAAGCAAAGAGTAGCTGGCCGTGTTGAGGTTGACGCCAACTTGGTTGACCACCGAGCCGACAACTTCGTCAAGCGCGTCGCCAAGCTTCTTTTGGTTTACGTCGTGCTGGTAAAGGCCAACGCCTATCGCTTTTGGGTCAATCTTTACAAGCTCGGCAAGCGGGTCTTGCAAGCGGCGGCCCATGCTTATCGCGCCGCGAATTGTCAAATCCAAGTCGGGGAATTCTTCGCGCGCGATGTCGCTGGCAGAATAAACCGACGCGCCGCTTTCGTCGACTACGGTGTACTGAACGTCCTTGTAGTTTTCGCTGATTACCTTGCTTACGATGGCTTGGACTTCTTGGCTGCCGGTTCCGTTTCCTACGGCCACAACCTGAATGTCGTACTTGTCAATCGCGTCGCAAATTTGCTTGTAAGAGTCTTCGGGGCTTTGCACTTGGAAGATTTTAAAGTAGCCCAAATATTTTCCTGTTTCGTCCAGCGCCGCGCACTTTGTTCCGGTTCGGATGCCGGGGTCGATTCCCAAAACGCGGCTGCCCTTGATTGGCTGCTGCATCAAAAGATTTTTTAGGTTTTCGCTAAAGACGCTGATACCGTGAACGTCGGCCTCGTCGGCTTCGTCGCTGCGAATCTCGCGGACAACCGCGGGGCTAAGCAAACGCACCAGGCCGTCCTCAATCGCGTCCTTGTGATACTGGTTGTGAATCTTTGCTTTCTTTTGAAGGAGGGCGACAGCGTCGTCAACAGGAACGTCAATCGTAACGTCAAGCGCTCCTTCGCGCTCGCCGCGGTTGATGGCAAGAATGCGGTGAGGCTTGAGCTCGACCAACGGTTCCGAGTAATCCCAGTACATTTTGTAGGTCGAAGTTTTTTCGGCGTCCTCGGCCTTTTGTCCTTCGGCGACGATTCCCTTTGTGACAATCGTTCCCTGCTGGATGTACAAATCGTGAACAGCGGCGCGGTTGTCTGTGTCTTGCGAAACGCGCTCGGCGATGATGTCCTTGGCTCCGTCAAGTGCGTCCTTGGCTGTAGGAACGTTGAGAGCGGGGTCCTCCGCGTCGGTCTTGATAAACTCTTTTGCTTTTTCTTCAAGCGCCGCGTCGTCCAATTCCAACATCGCGTCGGCAAGAGCGTCCAAACCTTTTTCGATGGCCACCATTCCGCGGGTCTTCTTTTTCTTTTTGAACGGAGCCCACAAGTCTTCAAGCTCGGTCAAAGTCTTGGCTCCCATCGCGGCGTTGTAAAGGCTTTCGGTCAACTTGTTTTGAGCGAAAATTCCTTTGATTATTTCCAAGCGGCGCTCTTCCAAATTTTTGTAGCTGGTGTAAAGATGGTCGCTTTCGCGCACTTGCAGCTCGTCCAAAGAGCCGTGCTTTTCCTTGCGGTATCGCGCGATAAATGGAATGGTGCATCCTTCGGCGACCAAAGATATTACCGCGCTTACTTGCGCGACCTTAATGTTCAATTCTTCGGCCACGCGCTTCATAATGTCAACTTCGTTTACGCTCAACGCGTCGATTGTTTCTTGAGTAAATTCCATAAAAAAATAACCCCACCTATTTTTTGAAAAGGTAGGGGTTATTCTATTGAAATTGAATTGTCAGGTCAAGCCATACCCAAGGGCAAATAAATCATAGGTAAAACAAAACGCTCTCGGGAAAATCGAACGGCCTTTCTCGCGGTTGAAGCCGTATTGAATATATAATTCAATTTCGCTCCGCGAAATTCGCGGCTTCAAAGCGAGCGGCCGTCCGAATTTTCCCTACGCGTTTTAATTGCTTCCCATTTATTTGCCCGGGGCAAACGCAGCGATAAACAAAACCAAAAGCGGCGCGAAGGCGCGGGGCGGCTGGCGGTGCCGATCAGACGCAGCCGCAACTGGGAGCCGCTTTTGATTTTGTTTTCCTTTTTTTTGCCCTGAAGCCGGGCTTGACCCGACAATCTTTTTCAATATAATAAAACGCATGACGCAAACGCAATTCGTGACGCTTGACGCCTTTCGCAATGAATACAAAAAGATGTGCGCGCAATGGAGCGCGCTGGCCCCGCAACTGGTTCCCCTGCAAAAAGAGGCCGCCAAAGCTGACACGCCAGACTACCCCATAGAAACGCCCGTGGTTTACAACCGCGCGCTTGACGCGATAACGCAAGACGACGACATAAAGATTATCGTAATCGGCGACAACCCCGGAAAAGACGAGCAGCTTGCAAAGAACAACAAGTACTTGGTCGGCCAGGCCGGAAAAATCGCGGAAGGCTTTTTTAAAAAGCATCCTTCGCTCGCAATCGATTTTAGAAAGAACGCGATAATTTTGAACAAGACTCCCGTTCACACCGCAAAGACAAAGCACCTAAAAGTTTTGGCTAAAGAAGACGCCGCCGCCCGCGACTTAATTTTGCAAAGCCAACTTTGGCTGGCCCAAAAAACGGCGGAGCTTGCGCAAGGAGTCGGCGCGCAAATTTGGCTTGTAGGCTACGCGGAACTAAAGGACAAGGGAATCTTTGTCCCCTACCGCGACAAGCTTAAGGAAGCGGCGATGCAGGCCACCGTCTACGACTCGCTCTTTGTTTTCCAGCACTTTTCGATGAACAGATTTATGATTGACCTTCGCGACTTTTGCGGCGGCGCGTTTGACGAAGACGCGTTGGCAAAAAACTTGGCGCTCCTCGGAAAGAAGCGCCGTGATGAAATTTTTGGTTGAGCGCCAGAGCGATGGGCGCTAACAGTACTAAAAAAAATTAGTATCCGTCGCTCATGGCGCGGTTCATGTCTTTCTTGCAAAGCTCGTCGTAGACTAGGCTGCGCTTGCGCAGGTCTTCTTTGAGTTCCTGCGGGAAAGGCATGTTGCGCCAGAAGATTCCGCGCACTTCTTTGTCAAGGCGCTGGACTCCTTCGCTTTCTTTTGTCATCCACAAAATGTAGTCTTGGATAAAGTACTGCTTTAGGTCGCCCTTGAGCTTTTGCTTGTCAATCCATTCGTAGTACTGGCCGGTCAAGCCTTCCTCCATCCAATAGTAAGAAGCCTTTTCCTTGGCAACCTGCCAGCGCAAGTCGGCCACGGCGGTAAGGACTGCGATCTTTAGGTCGCGCGGATACATCGGAACAACGATGCGGCCGCGGCTTGTCACGCGGTTGTAGCGGTCAAATGGTTCCCAACAAAAGCCCCTGTCTCCGTAAGTCGGAAGAAGAATTACAAAAGGAACGATGCGGTTTGGAACGTTCTTGTGGATGCGGCAGAAAGCGCCGGGGTCCAAAGACTCAACCCAAGCCAAAACTTTTATTACGTTCTCTCTAAAGCCTGTTCCCTGCGGCAAGCAGTGGAAAAAGTCACGCGTAAAAATCGGGAACTGGTTTCCTTGGCGGCCGCAAGTCATTTTGGCCATCTGTCGGACAGTTTCAAATTCTTGGTCGATGTCGTCGCTTGAAGCGCTGACAACTTCGGGACCAGCGGCAAGCTTTTCTTCAACCGCGTCAAAAACGCCCTTTGCGTCTTGATATTCTTTTAGCGCCAAAGAAAGCTCGCGGTCGTTCTTTGTCAACATTCTAAGCGTAGAAGAAATGTCGCCGAACAATTTTTTTTGCAAGTCATTGTAGGGCTGTCTGTGCGGCTCCATTCCAATCAAACTATCATGCTCGCAGATTTGGTCAATCTTGCTCTTAAGCTCGGCCTCAAGCATTCCGCGCTGGTTTTCCGCCATGTTGAGGGTGTTCTCGGCGTTTTGCAACTTGCCGGAGTTTTTGCTTTGCAGCTGCTGGAGGCGCAACTGTTCCGCCTGGCCGCCGTCGTCGCCCTTCTTGCGAGGCTGGCGAACTTCGTCTGTCGTTGAGGGCTTTATCTTTCCCTGCGAAATGTACTTGAACCATTCGTCCATGTAAAAGACCGGTTCGTTGGTGTTGTTCTCAAGAATTGACTTTTCAAAAAATTCTCTGTGCTCGGGGCGGAACAATGACGGAAGCAAAACCGAAAAGCGCAGCATCATTCTTTTTGGAAGCGGGAAATTCTTGCCAGCCGTTTTTGGCGCCATCACGTGGACCAATTCCCAGTAAGCCATGGTGACTTGCTGGCGGTAAACCATCTTGTCCTTTACGTCTTTGCAAGAAAGGTATTTAGAAAGAACCATGTGAAGGCGGTTTGAAGCCTGGCCTTCGCCGGCGATGGCGGTCTTGTAATAAGACGGATCTTCAAAGTAATGCTGGTTTTCGTCTTCAAAAACTTTTTCGACCGGCTTAAATTCTTTTATAGACAAATCGACTTCAGGAACGGGGCCGCTCTTTTTTTTGGGAGCGGTCTGCTCCATAATCATTTGCTCAAAGTTGCTCTCTTTGGCTCCCATTCCGGCAAATATGTCGGAGGAATCAACGCCTTCGCCCTGGGCGGAATCGTCCGCGTCAGGGTCGCTGGGAGTTACGCTCGCCAAAAGGGCCGCGATGCTTGGGTCAAGGTTCTCTTCCATAATTAGAACATTATAGCGCCAATCGCTTGAAAATTCAAGATAAAAACGCAGGCAATCAAGGCGAGCTAATTTGCCCCATTTATTATTCCACCGCCAACTATCACATTGTCTTTATACAAGACAGCGGACTGCCCGGGGGCGACGGCGCGCTGGGGCTTTTCAAACTTTATGCGCCAAGCCTGCCCATTAAAGGCGGCGTTTTCCGAGCCTTCATGCCGTTCCACCACGCAAGCGACAGGTTTTGACGCCAAGCGGATTTTAACCAAACATTCAAAAGGCGCGGACGGCTCCACCCCGCCCGGCCAAACAAAGTCGTCGGCAACCAGACTGTCCGAATACAATTCCTCTTCCTTTGCCAAAACGACCAAATTGTTTTTTGCGTCAATCGAATGGATGTAAACAGGATAGTTTACGGCCACTCCAAGTCCGCGCCTTTGTCCCACCGTGTAATGCTCGATTCCCTTGTGGCGGCCCAAAACGTGTCCGTCCAAATCGATTATGTCTCCGGGGATTCCGGGCCGGTCGCTGAACAAGTCGTCAAAGTATTCCTGGCCTATAAAGTCCTGGCTCTCCTCCCGGTCGGCGGCCTCAAGGCCAGCCGCGCGCGCAAGCTCAAAGACTTCGGACTTTTTGACGGCCGCAAGCGGAAAGCGAACCTTTTCCAAAATCTCGCTGGGCACTCGGTATAAAAAATATGTTTGGTCTTTGCTCAAGTCCGCGGCCGTGGCGACCATCGCCGGGCGCGCGTCCGTTCCAAAAAGGCCGGAAGCGGGACGAACGATTTTTGCGTAGTGGCCGGTGCAAAAAAAGTCGTAGTTGATTCCAACCTTCGCCGCTTCCTCAAGCATCGCGCCAAACTTGATGTTGCGGTTGCACATTATGCAAGGGTTTGGCGTGCGGCCCGCGCGGTATTCGCGCTTAAAGTATTCCAAAACTTTTTTGTTGTATTCTTCTTTCACGTCGACCACATGATATTCGATTTCATGCTCGTCGCAAAATTTTTGGCACTCTTCGATGTTCTCTTCTTCGCCCGGGCCGTAGCAAGCCTCGCGCGAATGCTTTGAGCTTGATTCCCCCTTTGGAAGAATTTTTCCGTCCCACAAGGACATCGTCACGCCGATGACGCGGCAGCCGCGCCGCTTTAAGAGAAGGGCCGTCAATGTCGAATCCACGCCGCCGCTCATTCCCACCAAAACGGTGGAGCCGGCCGGCGGAAGTTCAAGCGCCTCGTATTCCATTTCAGATCATATACATATAGCTTTCTTGGCCGGCGGATTGGTCGACCAAATCCTGAAGCGTCACGCTGTCCAAGTAATTGTCTATCGCCTTTTGCAGGCCTTCCCAAAATTTTTGGGTGTTGGCCCGCTCGCCCGACTCGCCCGCAGCCAATTCGTTCTCGTCCGAACTTACAGGGCTAAGGTCGCCCTCTGTCACGCGCAAAATTTCGCCCGAAGTGTATTTTTCGGGAGGCCTGCTAAGCTTGTATCCGCCCGCCGGCCCTCGCACGCTCTGCAGCAAACCGTACTTGCTCAAAAGCGAAGTGATTTGTTCCAAGTATTTAATCGAAATGCCCTCGTTCTCCGAAACATCCTTGAGCGCGATGTAGTTTCCGTTTGAATGCTGGGCCAAATAAATCATAAATCTAAGGGCGTAACGTCCCCTTGTGGAAATCTTCATGCCCCAATTATAGCGCTAGACTCAAAAAAACGCAAGTATTCCTAGCAAAAAAATAGGGAATATTTAAAAAGAAGGAGGCCTTCCGGCCCCCTTCTTTTTTCGCCCTTTAATTCATGTTTATCAGCTGAATTTCCTTTGCGTTCATGCCCCAAAAGCTCTGCAAAAGCTGCGAGGTGGACGTGTCGTCGTACGAGGAGCCGTTGTCCGTCGCCCTGCTTTTCACCAAGGTCCATTTCATCGAGGACGCGCTTCCCGTCACTTCGAAAGTGTCCTCCACTTCGAGGCCGTTGGCGGTGATTCCGTTGGACATTTTGAACGACAGCGTTATTTGCGAGCCGCTCTTGGACCACTTTCTGTCCGAGTAGAGGCTTGAGGCGCTTCCGTTCTTGTACATGTCGAACGAGCCGCCGGAAAATATCTTTATGTAGCGGCCTGACAGCGTTTCGCCGCTCATCTTCCATGACCCTTCGAGCGCGAAGTCTATGGAGCCCGAACCTCCGCCGCCGGAAGACGAGCTCTTCTTTGTGAATGTAAATGACTTTGCCACAGGGACTCCGGAAGCGTAGTGGACGCCACTTGAGTCGCGTTTAGGGCTGTCTGAAAGCAAGGCTTCTAATTGTCCGTTTCCGGCCTGACGAAGGGCGATGAAATAAAAAACTTCATATCCAGCGTTCCCGGCATTCGCGTCGGTGACGATCTTGCAATAAAGGCATAGGTCGTTGTCGTTGAAATTTTTTCCTTCGCCGGACATCACAGTTGCGAATTCAGCTTTGTTGGCGGCATGGGCCGATTCGGCCGCGGCGCGCAACAAGCCGATGGTCGAAATTCCTTTGGTAACTTTGCTGCGAGGCTTTCCGCGGTCTTGCGACAAAGGCTCTGTTTTTTCGCCAGTAGAAATTTCGTCATAATATTTCCAAAGCTCCCCGTTGTCATCGAAAGTTCCTGTCACTTTGTCGGTGGTCAATGTCAGGACGTTAACCTTTCCTTTGCTGTCGGTCATTGTCCATTCGCCCAAAAGGGCGCTATAGGCGGCCTTCGCCGCGGCTATCTGAGCATCTGAACCCGTTCCGGACGAACCACCCGTGCTGTCCCCTCCTCCGGACGAATTTGAGCACGAAACAAACGAAATGACTGCAGCAAAAGCCGCGACCAAAGAAACCAACTTAAATCTTTTCATAAAGACACTCCTATAAAAAATTTTTCTTTTACTTTCCAAATAATTTCAAACCAACGCAAAAAAGCCCGCGGCGCAAGGACAAAACTGTCCCTACATCGCGGGCTATATTTCAATCTTTTAAAGACTATTCTTCTATTGATTGATTGATTGATTGATT
>JAFZLA010000030.1 GCA_017551705.1 Treponema sp. | reverse complement strand
GTTCCGGTAGTGACCCAAAAACCTCCATTTGAAGCCTCTCCAATTTTGAAGATTACGTTTCCCGAAAGTCCGTTCTCCGTGCTGTAGTGCTTTATGATTTCTTTGTCGCGCAGAACGTAAATTCCGCCGCCGTCTGTTCCAATCCAAATCTGGCCCTTTTTGTCTTCGTAGACTGCCATGATAAATTCGTTTGAAAGCCCGCTTTCGCGCGTGATGTTTGTTATGCTGCCGTCGGAATGGCTTATGACGCTAAGGCCTTGCGTGGTTCCTACATAGTAGTCGCCGTTTGACGCTTTGATGGCCGCGCGGCATTTGAGCCCTGCAAGTCCGTCCTTTTGAGTCCAGCTGGAAATTCTTCCGTCGGGAGAATATTTTATAAAGCTGCGCTTTGAGTAGCACGAAATCAAAAGCTCTCCGTCGTCAGTCATGCGAACTTCGCGGATGCGGGAGCCTTTTGTGTAGTATGTGATTTCGTTTTCGACAAACTTGTTGTCCTTGTAGCAGTAAACTCCGTCATCCGCTCCCAGCCACACAAGGCCGCGGCCTTTGTCTTGGCAAATCGCGTTGACGGCTGTGTGCATTGAAATCGTTCGGAATTTTCCTTGGCTCATCTTTTCGATTCCGCCGCGGTTGTAGGCAATCCAAATGTTTCCTTCGCGGTCTTGCATCACTTCGTTTACGTAGTCGTCGGCGATGCCGTTGCGCTTGTCGTAGTAAGTGTAAAGTCCGTTGTGGAAAACCGTAATTCCGCTGTCGCCGGCAAACCAGTAGTCGCCGTTGGAATCCTGCATCACACTGTTCATCACCGTTCCCACGGCGTGGTCGTGGCCCACGTCAAAGACAGTTTCTTCGGCGTCCTTTATGCGCACGGCGTAGTGGGGGGCCACGCCAAACCAAAACGCGCCGGTTTTGTCTTGCGTCACTTCGTGGACCGACGGGTCCTTTATTTTTGTGATGCCCTTGTATTTTGTGACGATTCTGTTGGAATAGACAAAAAGCTCGTTTGCGATTGAAGTGCTTATCCAAACTCGGCCCGCCGTGTCGCAATACAATTTTGAAACTTGAATCGTGGTCTGGCCCAGCTCCTCAAGTCCAAAGGGAACTTTGACCTCGCGCTCGGGCGTAAGGTAGCAAAGGCCGGACGCCGTTCCCAGCCAAATGTTATGCTCGTGGTCCTCGCAAATCGCGCGGATTGAGTTGTGGGGAAGTCCGTCTTCCTTGGTGAATTTTATCGTGTCGCCGTTTGGGGCCATGCAAGTGACGCCTTCGTCGTTGTGGCCTATCCAAATGTTTTCGTCGGAATCTTGGAAAATCGAGCGCACGGCTGTAAAGTCGTACTTGGGGTCAAAGCTGCGGTTGAAGTTGACGAATTCCACGCCGTCAAAGCGGACAAGGCCGTCGTAAGTTCCGATGTAAATGTAGCCTTTTTTGTCCTGCATGATGTCGGTGATTGTCATGCCAGGCAGTCCGTCCGCCGTGGTGTAGTCGCGGCGCACAAAGTCGTTCAAAAACGTTTGGTCAACCTTTCCGGCCGCCGCCGACTGGCCAAATCCCGCTCCGGCAAAAAACGCCAGCGCCGCAAGTGTCAATGCGATTCTTTTCATAAATACCTATTATATAGCAGAATTTGGAAAAAATAAAGAGCCGCTCGTATTTTTGGTTGCAAGACCTTAACTTTTTGTTCGAGCGGGGTCACCGCGTCCGTTGGACGCTGCTTGCGCGCGGTTGGGAGTTCAGTCCCGGTTTTGCCGGGATTCTTCCCTCTGTTGTCATTTGCAAAAAATTTTGAGCCGAAATTATAAGAAAAAATGATATTTTTTTGCGGGGCTATTTGGGGCAAATTGGGTTTATTTGGGGCGTTTTTGCGCCTCAAGATCCAAACAACAGGCCTTGTTTTTCTAAATTTTTGGAGCGATTTTTGCGTTCTACGAGGATTTCATCAACCTCTTTTTCAAGCGTTTTTGAAAGCTTCAAAGACTCTGTAGACCGCGTTCGAAAATAGTCTTTTTGAGCTTGTCGCATGACAAAAACTTTGTCTGCAAATTGTCCGGCTGTCATTGATCTTTCTCCCTTATATCTGCAAGGTGAATTGCGTAAACCGGTTTGTCTATCGCTAGGTCGGTGTTCTTGCCGTCTACTATTTGGATTTTCACAATGTTTGCCGTCATATAATTTTTTGTGTAGCCGAAACGAAGCAAACACGGAAACAAGCCTTTTTCAAACTCTGCTGGGTATGTTGGAATTTTGCCAAAAGCATACTCAAACAAATCGCCAAAAGGTTTGTTCAACCGTTTTGTCCAATACGGTTTTACTTCCCGATACTCGACCGTTTTCTCTCCGCTTTTAATTTTATCGAACCATTGTTTTTTCAAAGTAAAAATCAACATATTCGTAGGCCTTCCTCGTCAGCAGTAATGATATTTGATGGAATGGTTTTCTAAATAATCTCGCTGCGCCAGCGTTATTATTGACTGACAATATACAGGAATGCCAAGCTCAACTGAGCGGAAAACCTTCACCCAACCAGCCTTTTCAAGTTCAAGTTCGTCTTTGCCTAAATACAGTTCCGCAAACTCTACATGGTGAGCCCAATCGCAGCCGTAAAACTTTCCGTCTGGAGCCAGCCAGCCCAAATCAGAATCCACTTCGAGCAAATAATCATACAATTCTTTCCTGTATGTATTCTCAAATTGTTCACGGCTCATGTCTACCGAATCAAGAATTTCATCATCGTCATTTTGAAAACACCAACCTCCAGCCCAGTTTATCCAAGTTTTCTTTTGGTACTTTTTGTTAAAGCCTTCGCAATACCAACCTGCGCCGTCGGGATAGTTTTTGCCGTTTTGCCTGACTTTAAAAAAAATCATTTTTCCTCCTTGATTATCACATAGACTCGTTGTTGGGAGATTCCGTAGAGCTTCGCGATTTGTTTGACCGGAAGCGTTTTTGAGAGGGCGGCAATCTCTTTTTTGCGCTTGGCCGACTCAAGGCTTTTTGTCGGGATTGTGTTGGCCAAGTGGTAGATTGTCGCCCGGCTCAGCTTGAAGTGGACCGCGGCTTGCGACACGGTATGCCACTTTAGGTACTCCTTTATCTTTTGCCTTTCTTCAAGCGACTTCATCTTTCTGTCTCTCCAAGTCTTCTTGGTCGAAAAGGCTGGGCTGGTCGGGGCTGTCGAACAGGTTGTCGTCCATGTCCGAAAAAGCCTTTTCGTGCTCGGCCAATTCTTTGCCTTCGAGCTGTCTCGCTTCTATTTTCATTTCGTCCTCCCATTGCAAGGGCTGATTAACCAAAACGTTTTTCTCCAAGTATTCCAAAACGCCGGCCTTTGTCAGCCCTATTTCGCCGGCCTTGAGCATTCGCTCCACAGTCGGCATGGACACGTCCAGGACTGAAGCGGCGGCCAAGGGCGTCAGCGTTTGCGGAACATTGGGGAGCAAGTCAATTCCCTCGTAGCCTGCGTTGAGCCAACGCCTGGCTTCTTCTTCGTCTATCCAATCGTCCTGAACGATGTCCATTTTTCCCACCTTACTTTTCTTTATGAGGCAACGACTTCAACCATTCGTCCACCGCCTTGTCTATGTCGTCCGCCGGGTCAATCACGTATTCGGCGATTGACCACCAAGGCAGGCGAAGCAAGGCCCTTATTTTCACGCAGTCGATTTTGTATGAATAAATCAAGCCTTGCATTTCGTCGATTGTGAGCCGAAGCATTCCGGCAGTTTCTTGAACGTCGTAAAGGTATCGAACTCCCGTCTTGGCCTTTTTGTAAAGGCTGTCAACAAGGCTTCGCTTTTCCTGTGGCGTCAAGGGCGGCTGCCGAAGTTCCTTGGCCGTAAAGAGCTGCGGATTTTTCATTCCGTCCTCCTGGATCCGCGCTTTTGTTCCGTGGAAAGCCAGCCCATTATTTGCCGGATTTCCTTGAAGTCGCATGACGCCAAGTCAATCTTGTTCATCTTTTTGAGGTAGCCTTGGAGCCGGTTGTAGTAGCCGTCGCCGAACGTCTGCCGGGCCTTGTAGATGACCGCGTCTTGTATCGTGGTCTTTTTGTGGCCGTTGGGATTGCGCCTAAAGACGAACTTTCTTTGGCCGCGCTTTTCCAAAACGGAGTTGAGGTCGTTGAAAATCGAGAACAATTCCTTTTGGGCGCAGTCCGTACAAGAGTCTTTTCCGGTCGCTCCGTAAAGAATGGTCTTGTATTCGTCGTCCGAAAGTCCGGCGGCGTTCTTTTGCGCGTGTATCAAGGCGATGAGCCGGTTTCTTGGGCTTCTGTTGTCTTTCATGGGCAATCTCCTAAGCGCAGAGCTTTTCCAGCATATTGTCGGTGATGGTCGAAAGTCCGCTGGCCTTTGACATCTTGCTTATCGCTATGCTGTCGTTGACGATTGAGCGGAAGCCGCCCATCGCGTGGCGGGCAAGACGTTCGGCGGTTTCCAACGTGATGTCGATTCCAGCGGCCTCATGGTAGTAAGCCGCCACGTCAACGGCCTTTGCCACCTCGAACAAAACAATCGGCTTACGGATTCTTGAGCGCAAGCGCGGAACCCTGTCGGTCTTGACCTTGAGCCCCTCCTCGCCTACGAGCATGAATGGAAGCTGGCAGCGCTCGTTGACGGCGCGAAGAATTTCCAAGTAGCGGACCGGCAGCTTGTCGGCCTCGTCGATAATCACAAGGCGGCGGGCGTACTTGCAGTTCTCTTCCAAGACTTCCAGGCAGTCGCCGAAACTGTGCGGGCGGGTGTGGGCGACCGCTTCGCAAACGTCGCGCAAGAGCTGCGTCTTTGTCGAGCCGTCAACGTAAAGGACATAGGCGGCGTTGGGGTTGTTCTGGACGTACCATTTGGCGCAATGGGTCTTTCCGCGCTCTGCGGTTCCGATGGCCATTCCGATTGACGAGGACATTGTTCCAGTCGGGTCGATCAAGTCGTCCGCGAGGTTTTGGAAGCGCGTGACGCTTCTTGTGAGCACCAACACGTCGGTGTCGATTTTTATCTTTTGCGCTATACTGTTCTTGTAGCCAGCGTCTTTAAGGAGCTTGACATACTCTGTCTCTTTGTCCTTCCAGTTGGGGTATTTCTGGGTGCAGATTTTGACGATTTGAGATTTGTCAACTCCCAAGACGCGGGCCGCGTCCTGCATGGAAAGACGGTTGCTTTCCAAACAATTTTTCAACGTTGATTCCATAATTTTCATCTCCCTATGAATTTCTTAGAATAGGATTCGTAATAGGCGACTTGCCTTGAATCCATTTGGCTTTCGTAGTCATGCATGAAGTCCAAGTCCTCGCGGCTAAGATGCCCGCCCGCGTGGTACTGGTTCAAGGTCCATTCGTAGCGCTCGCGCTCGTCGTAGAAGACCGGCCGCGACTGCGCCCGCTTTAGCGACTCGCTTCCAATCCGCTCGGCTACGCCTTCAAGGAAATCTTCCTGCGAAAGGCTCTCTTCCCTGCGGTTGAACGACATGGGCATCTCTCCGTAGTCGTCCTTTTGGCGGCTCACGCTCCGCGGAATCTCTTGGCTTTCAAGCGGCTCCGCGTCAATTTTTCTTACAACGGCGGGAACAGGCTCCGGCTCCTTTTTGCTTTCAAGCCTATAGTCCGACGCCTGGGCTAGCTCCTCCGACTTTCTAAGCTCGGCGAATTTTTGCGGCTCGGAAAGGACGCGGACGCTCTTGTCGCCGGTGGCGATTTTGAACGCTTCCTGAACGGCGCGCATGTTGCGCTTTTTCCATTCAAGCTGCTCCACGACTTCCCGCTCGTCGAGCATGTCTATTTTCTTGACAGGGCGAAGAGCGATTGCGTGGTTTGTTCCAGGCTCTATCGCGAAAACGCCCAAGGCCAAGTTTTCCGGGTCATAGCGGACTTCCACCTTTTGGCGGTTGTAGGCGACGAGCGTTCCCCGGTTTTGCAAGACCATTTCTTGCGTGAGGTCGGGGCCGATGTACTCCACGCCGTTAAGCTCTATTCTGTCTCCCTTCACTTGGCGCATGGCGCTTTCCATAAAGAGGTAGGCTTCGTCGCGCGGGTCTATCATCGTCGGCATCCAGCCTTCGCGCTTGCATTCCTCCAGCCGTTCCTTTGGCGAGCAGCCGAGCGACGAATGGACGCGGCTTTCGTAGATGTCCAAGGCGCGGACGACGCATTTGACGAAGTCGTCGTAGCCCAGAATGCAGCCGTTCTTTTTTTGCCACTCAAGCCGCTTGGCCGCCTGCTCCTCTTCCGGCGCGGAAATCGCCAAGCCTTTTACAAGGCCTGGCAAGCACTGGTCGCGCAGGATTTGCTCCAGCGTATTGAAGAAGCGCTCGATGGGCTTTGTCTTGGCGTTCTTTACGCGGGCGAAAATGCGGCGGTGCTTCTTTTCCCATTCAGCCTTTGACTGCGCCACGTCGACAACAAGGCCTTCCGTGTCCTCCACGATGTAGCGATTGTTTTCGGCTTGGTACAAGTCGGCCTCGTCAAGGAAGCGCACTCCGTAATTCTGCAAGCGCTGAACGATGTCGTCCGCGAGCTTCGACTTCTCGCTGGATCCGTTGTCGTTGTACGTGCTCTCGAACTTGCCGAAGCGCTTGATTCCCATCCGCAAGGCCCGCGTGACAGTGCGCGTGTTGTAGGCGATGTCGAAGCTGATTCCGTAGACAAGGCGGGTGGCCATGTCAAGCCAGAGGTAGCATTCGGCGCGGATGTACTTGTCCTTGTCGCCTTTTGCGTAAGGGTTCTCGCACCAAAAGTCGAAGATGTGCTGGTCGCCTACAATCAGCTGGAATGGCTTTAGCTTGGACAGGTCGCGGCTTATGTAGAACATATTGTCCAGCGCGCGCTGCCCGCCCTTGGCGAGCATCTTCATCGCCGGACTTATGTTCCTGGCGTGAACGTAGGCGCTCGCCTCGCTTCCGATGCTCCAGCCCTGGCGCTCGGCTTCCGCCTTGGCGCACCTATAGGCGTTGCGGACCGTGCAGCCGCCCACTTCCTTGATGGCCGCGAGGTAGAAGTTGGTGAAGAAGCTCAAGGCCTCGTCGCTCCAGGCGTAGACGTGCCGCCCTTGCGTTCCCGTTGGAAGCGCGAACATTGAGCCGCTTTCCATTCGGCGTATGTAGCGCCGGACTGTCGGCACCGAAATCTTGAAGCGCTCCGCTATCAGCTCGTAGGCCTTGGCCTTGGTGATCAGCGGGCTGCGCTTTCGGTACTCGTCGTAGACCGCCGCGCGCAAGGGGAATTTTTTATCTATGACAGGACAAAAAGGCACCATGGCGTTTGCCATTTTTTACTCCGCTATTCCAAGTTCAACATCGACTTTGTGCATTTCGTTGATTGTGCCACGAATGCGCAGAGCCATGTTGCACACCGCAGCCATGCGGGTTGCAGGGTCGCTAAAGGATTTGAGGTAAAGGTCGAGCGTGTCAAAAACTGCCATCTGAGCTTTATACTGCTCCTTTGACTCCAAGTTGATCTTCGCGTAGTTTCTGGCATTTGCAAGGACGGTTGTAGAGAAATAATCGTTTTTGCCGACACCTACCGAAATCTTCTTGTTCATCCATGTGCGGGTTATTTCCGCAAGACGCTCGTTTGATTTTCTGAGCGTGTATTCCTTCTCACAGCCCAGCTCAGTCCATCCTTCTTCGTAAAGCCTTTCGCCTGTCGCCATTGCGTGGGCTATCAGTCGCTCCTTCTTGCTTTGGAGTTCCTGAACAGCGGGACTAAGCTCTCCTGTCGCCGGATTAACCTGCTTCGCGGCTTGAAGCGCCAGCTGCTCCGGCGCGACAAAGCTGTCAGTGGCGGGGTCGTAGAGCTTGAGCCACACGTAGGCGGTCTTGCGGGTGATTCCCACCGCGTCAAGGAAGTCGCAGAAGCCGAACGTCTGCGCGTCCTCGCTCCTTCTGTCGCCGCCCCTGCGAGCCAAAGCCTCGTGCGCAATGAATAGCGAGCGGCAGACTTCGACGCTGGCGCTTTTGAGCCGCTCCACCTTGGGCTGCAAGTCCTGTATGGCCGCCGCCGCGTCCCACGAGTCTATTTCCCTTTGGAAGGGAAAGGCCATCTCCGGCGTAAGTCCGCCTGTTGTCGTCAAATCGTTCATTTTTTATTAAAACTCCTTTGCCGGGAGAGCCGGCATCCAGAAGGCTCTCCCAGTTTTTTTTAGGCGGCCTGGTCGGGAATTGTCCTTTCCGCCGCTTTGCAGTAGAATGATTCCTCGCCGGGAACAAGGTTGATGTGAAATTTCTTTTGCTGGGCGGCATCGAAATTTTTCAGCGCGGCCTTGACCGGCTCTTTTTTTACCTTGATGCAGTTGGAGAAGCCCGCCTTGATGAGCAGGTCGGCGGTGTCCTCGGAAACTTCCACCTTGTCGGGGTTCTGGCGGTAGCCGATCGTTCCGTTGATGAACTCGCGGCTTTTCTTACCGTCTTCGTAAAGCTCGGAGCGGTGGCCGTCCGAGTATTCCTTGAGGCGCTCCAAAAGCTCGGCGCGGCTTTCGGTGAGGGCCGAGCTGTCCTTCATCGCCTTTTCCTTGGCGGCGTTGACCGCCTTTTGCGCCTCCGCGTCGATGGCCGCGATTTCGGCGTCCATTTGGGCGATGGCCTTGATTGTCTCCTCGACGTCCTTAAGATTCTTGATTTTCATAAAAAACTCCTTTCGATTGCTTTAGGCGGCGGGCTTTCCACCGTCTTCGTTTGCGAACAGCGGGCGCTGGCCAACGCGCGCCACCGCTTCCAAATCCCCGCTGATTTGCGCGGGGGTCCGCTCCATCTTTTGCATGCAAAGCAAGTAGCCTATCGCGCAGAGCTTGAGCCCTTCGTAGGTCATGCTGTTGACCGCACGCTTGATTTTGTCGGGCGTGAGGCTGTCGCGCTCATCGCTCTCCATGTACGGCGGCTTCCTTCCGTTAAGCCAAACCGCGCTCATCTGTTCCTGTTCCTCCCTGGCCTTTTTGGCCGCTTTGTAGACGTTCCGCCAAAACCTGTACAGGTTGGCGTCCCGGCGGAACTTGACCATGCTTTGAATGGCCCGTTTTTCCATCGTTTCCGGGTCTTTCATTTTTCCTCCCCGGCGCGCTGCAACGCCGCCGCGAACGCGCCGCTTATGTCCTGCATGATTCGGCAGGCCGAACTTTCCGGAGCGACCATGCGCCAGCCCATCAGCTTCTTTCCGCTGTAGAGGGCGACGCTTCTTATCGCCTGTCCCACCCCTGGATACGGCTCTTTCTCGCGAATGTTCGCGACAAGCTCCCACCCGGGCCAATTTTCAGAAATCATTTTTGCCATCGCGGAGAAGACCGCGATTTTTCTTGGCGTCTCCTCGTCGAACGCTCCCCGCGCCGGCTTTTCAACCTTTTTTCTAGCCAAACTTTTTCTCCTTGCCCCGCTTGGCGCGGGCTGGTATAATGGTTTTATGAACAACAACCTACGGGACATATCACGACGATTCTCGCGCTATGCCGAAGAAATAGAATCGCTAATTTCAGACACAACCATCTCAAAGGAGGAAGAGAACCTAGAGGTCTTGAACTGCCTTGTTCTAGAGCCGCCAACCAAAGCGACAAAACTTCTGCGAGATTATCTCCAAAAGCAAGATCAATTTGTCGATAAGGCAAGAAAGAACCCTTACGCCGCTTTTTCGCTGGTTTTCCTTCTCCGCTTTTACTCGAACATTCTTCTGAATGCGAGCAACCTTTTTCCTCTTGACAATGATGATGAACACCTTTGTTCTCTTCTTGATGGCAACAAAAAGATTTTTTACGGAATTTTAGATGCGCTGAACGCTCATACTGAGCCTGAGGACACTCAAAGCAATCAGCGGTAGGCCAGAAATCTCCCTGCGGAAGGTAGCAATGCCCCCACATATAGTCCCGGTCATGTTTTTTAGGACATTTGACATCCTTGCCATTGAAATATGCCTTTCTGTATGCTTCCCTATTCATGCGGCGGACTCCCGAAGCTCTTGAACCATGTCGTTCCAGGAGCGGTAGCCGAGGCGGGCGGCCACGGCGCGCTCTATGCGACGGCTGTGCGACTTGCCGGAAAGAACGTTGCTGACACTTTGCTGGGTGCAGCCAACTTCGACAGCAATGTCCGCGCCTATTACACCAAGGCATTTGAGGCGATACTTGATGTAAAGCCCTTGCTCGGCTGTGATTCGTTTGCTTGCGCTGGCAAGCTTTTCTGCCTGTTTTCGAGCAATCAATTCTTGGATTTGGTCACAGGTCAAATATGACTTTGCCACTGTTAATTACCTCCTTTTATTCCGATAATCTGATTAGTTGTCTTTACAAGTTCATTGTTTCTCTGGGTAACATTGAACTTGTAAACTAAACTTATCACAATTTGTAATAATAATTACTTTTTGTAATTTTGTCAAGCAAAATGTGATAAAAAATTCAAAAAAAGTTACAAAAAGTAATTTTTTAAGAGGAATTCGGTTATGGAAATAGCAGAACAGTTAAGACTGATAAGAAAAGAAAAGGGGCTAACTCAACAACAATTTGCTTCAGAACTTGGGGTATCAACTGCAACAATAGCCAGCGTTGAAAATGGTTCACGAGATATGCCAAAAAACCTTATGAAGTCGCTTGTAAAAAAGTTCAGCATTGACGCAAATTGGCTTCTTACCGGCGAGGGCGAGATGTTCCAAGGCGGCGGGGAAAAGGCCGAGATAGCGCAGGCCGCGGCAAAGATTCCGCTGTTGGCGCAAAAGGTGTCGTGCGGCCCGGGCAAGGACTGGGAGAGCGGCGACAACATAGAGAGCTACATCGAGCCGCTTCCCGCCCTCAAGGGCAAGAACGTGTACGCGTTCCAAGCGCGCGGGATTTCGATGCTGGGGCTTGGCATTCAGGACGGCGACATCATTTTCTTTGACGGAAGCAGCGGCCAAAGAGCCAGCGACGGCATCTACGTGTTCGGCCTTGGCGGCGAGGCCTACTGCAAGCTTCTGCGGTTCGAGCCGCTTGAAAACAAGGTGAGGATTTACTCCGTCCACCGCCAGGACTTGACCGAGGCGGAGCTAATCCGCACGGTTGACGCCGACAGCGACGACTTCCGCATCTTTGGCCGCGTCCTGGCCTGGCTCCACGAGAACACGGTGTTCCGTCCGTAGCCGCCCGCCCTTCCCGCCACGCGGGGGGCGGGGCTTGCGCGGGGAGCGGCACTTGAGCAAACGGCGGGAATTCCGTATAATATGAAGCGTGGGAATTCTTTGAAAAAAATATACTTTTTTTTCAAAATTTTTGAAAACCGTGGTATAATAGGAATTCCAAGTTCTACGGAAATTCCGTAGAGGATTTTAAAAGGCCAAGCAACAGTTTGGCAAGGAAGCCGTAAAAGATGGCTGGAATAATCCCAACAAACCTTAGTAGAAAACAGATTTATGTATTGGCAGAACTTTTTGCCGAAAAAACATCTTATATACCGGGCATAACCGAGATTATCGATTATGTCAAGGAAAAATTGCACGGCAATATTGTGTATTCGGACAACCCTAAGGATTCCGTTGGCGGATCCATTTCTGTTAATTCTCGCGATGATTTTACAATCTATTTGTCAAAAGCGACTTCTCGTAAAAGGGACGTGTTTACAATCGCCCATGAATTGGGGCATTATTTTTTACATTCAAGACTTGGAGAAGTCCAGCTAAAAGCGAGCCGTTCTGAAGATATAGACGAAGCAGAAAAAGAGGCGAATTCTTTTGCAGCAGCTTTCTTAATGCCTGAAGACAGAGTACGAAAACTATTCTCTGAAAAAGATGGAAACATTTCCGCTTTGGCAGACGCATTTAAAGTATCTCTGACAGCTATGAATTGGCGTTGCATAAATCTAGGTTTAAAAAAAGCGTAAATGACAGACGAACCACAACTATATCTCTTTCTAAGTGTTGATGTTATAGATTCAACAGCCTTGAAATATAGCCAAAAGTCTCGTATAGGCGATTGGTATAATTTTATCATGGATTTTTATGTTTCATTTCCAGATGAGTTTAAAACAAATTTAGAAGCAGAATATAGGCATGAAAAACTAAAATACAAACTCAACAATCTTATTGTTTGGAAACATGCCGGCGACGAAATTTTATTTTATGCAAAAATCACTCAAAAGAATGAAATTCCTTGCATCGTCGCAGCATTCAAGAAAACGTTAGAGGATTGGTATCCATCAAAGCATAAACTGGATGTGAAAGGCTGTGTTTGGACAGGACAGTTCCCTTTTATTGATCGAATGGTTAATGGAAAGGGGAATGCAAGTCTTGATTTTTTAGGACCGTCTATAGACTACGGTTTCCGGCTTGGAAAATACGCGGCAAAAGATGAGATCGCTCTTTCTGTTGAAGTTGCCGACCAGATTAACGGAATGAGTTCGTTACAATCTTCTTTGTATTATTTAAAATCAGAAAATTTAAAAGGTGTGTTCGGAGACAAGAAGTATCCGATTTTTGTCATCAAATTAGACAATGCAAAGACCGATGAATATACCTACTTGAAATATTCTTGCCGCCAAACTAATCTTGATGATTACATTAAAAAATATTATTCAGATAAAAGCAAAAGTTTTAAGGAAAAAGTTTCACGCATTGGAAGAGACATTCCTTCTTATTTGAAAGGAAAAGAAGAACTGTGCAAAAAAATTCAAATGTCAAAGACGGCAGAGCAGCTATCTGCAAAAGAAATAGCTCCTAAGAAAAGAGGCGACAAAAAAGCATTTAAGGAATACGAAGGATTGGTGTTTTTAACTTCTAGTAAAACAAAGAAAAAATAACTTCTTCTCTCTCCACGCGCCGCCGGCGACGCATAGGCCTCCGCTATATTGTTCGCGGAGGCTTTTTTAATGTCTGAAAAAAACAATTCCGAGGGCAAGCCGTATTACACGCAGAGGAACAACGAGCTGGCGCCCAACGGAGCTTGCAACGTGACTTCGATAATCGCGGCGCTGTCGGCGGCGGGGTGGCCGGTCAAACAGCTCGCGGACGAAAAATACAAGCAGCCGGAAGACGCTTTGATGAGCTTCATTCGGTCGGACGGCGAGGCCAACGCGCTTTGGCGCAAGCTTGACCCGGCGGGGCGGCACGCTCCCAACGAGTGGCACGCGGTCTTGGCTTACGGAGCCAACAAGTTCTTGCGCGTCAAGGGGCTTTTGACTGGCTCAAAGACAGCCGTTGAATTTGGCGAAAATTGGAGCGTGGCCAGCATAGCCAAAGCGATTGACGACGGCGGCGCGTTCGTGGCAAGCGGCGTTTTTGTGGCCGAAGGAAAGAAGACAATCGGGCACGTCGTGGCGGTCGTGGGCGTTGAGCGCGCGGACGACGGCTCCATTGAAAAATTCATAATCGACGACTCGTGGGGCGACTATCGGACTGAATACGCCGACCGCAACGGAAACGACGTCGAGATGCCCATGTCAGATTTTATTAAAACGCTCAGGCCGTGCGGCTTCCAAATAAAGCTCGGGCACCGCGTGAACATGTTCAAGGAATGTTAGGGGGAGTTATGAAAGCGAAGGACGTTAGCCTTTGGGCTATTGTGATTGCGATTGTTTGGGTGGGGCTTCTTGTTTTGGCGAAGGGCTTTGTTCCCGTGATTTGGAGCGGAAAGGCTCTGGGCCTTACGGTTCAAGAAATAATGCTCAGCGGCGGCTTCTTTGTCGTCGTTTGCACGCCAGTATACCGTTCGATTTGGCTGGACAAAAAGCTTGGCGTTTCGTCCGGCGAAACAAAAGGCGAAAGCGACGGAACAAAGGCAGAGGGCGGGAATGAATGAAGTTAAAAAGAATTGGCTGTTTTTTGCTTGCGGCCTTATACTGGGCGTCTCTTTCGTCGGCGGCCTTTGGCTTGTCTTTGACGGAATCGGAGAGGCGGGAATTAGAAAGCGGATTGACAAGTATGCTGAGCGAAGCGCGGACGCTCAAAGCCTTGCTGACAGAACAGAGCGAGAGCTTGAAGAAGTGGAAGGAAAGCTGCGAGGAGCTGGAGAGCAAATTGCAGGCTGCGCTACAGGACTTGGAGAGCTCGCGGATGACAGTGGTAGAATTGCGGAAACTAACAGCAGAGCTGAAGAAGCGGCTGGAAGAATTGAAAGCGGAATACTTGAGCTTATGCAAATCGTTGGCCAGGGAAAAGACCAAGCGCAGGATTATGACCGGCGTGGCGATAGCGGCGCTGGCGGCGGCGGCGGCTGAGGGAATTGTTCTTGCGCTCAAAAAATGAGTGAGGTAAAAAAATGGAAAGGTGGGGTTTTTTCATATCAATCGTAAGCGGAGTCGTGACGATTCTTGGGCTTGTCGGAATTTTCGTCAAGATTGGGAGCGCTCTCGGCTCCGTTGACGCGGAAATGAAGGAGATGCGCAAGGACATCGACGGAAACCAAAAGGACATCAACGCGCTCGGCTCAAAGGTCAACCAAATGCAGATTGAGAACACCCGCTTGATAAGCACCCTTTCCAGCGACCTTGGCTGGATAAAGGCCAGCCTCGCCGACATCAAGACCGAAGTTCAAAAAAAGAAGGAGTAGGCCGATGCCCAAGAGAAACAAGATTGAGATGCAAGGGCTTGTCGAGCGGATTTGCAAAATGTATTTCAACGACAAGATGAGCCACAAAGAGATTACCGAAACTCTAAAGGACGAGGGGTACGACATTTCCAAGAGCGGCGTTGGACGGACTTTGGTTGACCAAGCGGCCCAAATGAAAGCCTACAAGGACAGCGCCAAAAAGGCGGTGGCCATAGTCAAGGAGCTTGACAAGACTCCCGGACTTGACATCGCCGAGGCCAGCGTCCAAATGGTCCAAGCCAAGCTTTTGGAAGAAGTGAACCGCTTTGAAAATTTTTCAACGCTCACGCCGGAAGAGGTGCTCAAGGCCGTGGCGAGGAATTCCGACGCGCAGACGAAAATCGCCCGCATAAAGCTGGAATACGAGCGCGGCTACAAGAAAGGACTCTTTGAAGCGGCCAAGACCGTGGAGACGGAAGGCAAGAAGGCGGGCTGGAGCGCCGAGCGCGTGGAATTCGTCAAGTCCAAGATTATGGGCTTGAAGGTGACTTATGACGAAAAGCCGGAAGACTAAGCAAGGCGCGCTCGAAATCTTTTTGCCCTACCAAAAGAAATGGCTTGAGGACAGAAGCCCGCTCAAAATCATCGAGAAGAGCAGGCGGTGCGGAATCTCTTGGACGGACGCGAGCGACGCCGTCCTTGACGCGGCTCCGGCTAGCGGCTGGAGCAACACCTACTACATGAGCTTCAACAAGGACAACTGCCGCCAGTACATCGAGGACGCGGGGGAATGGGCCAAGAAGCTCGGCTACGCCGTCAGCGAAATCGAGGAAAAAGAGGAGCCGCTTTTGGACGACCCCGACAAGAGCATAACCACTTACCGCATCGCCTTTTCAAGCGGCGCGGAAATCATGGGCTTGCCGGGCGTTTCGCGTTCCCTCCGCTCCAAGCAGGGGAATGTGGTCATCGACGAGGCGGCGTTCTTCGACGACTTGGAGAGCGTCTTGCAGGCGGCCAAGGCTTTGGTCATTTGGGGCGGCCGCATAAGAATGATCTCGACGCACAACGGCGACGACAACCCCTTCAACTTGTTGATAAAGGACATTCGCGCCAAAAAGGAAACGGAATGGAGCCTGCACAGAATAACGTTCCGCGAATCCATTGAGCAAGGCCTTTTCAAGCGGATATGCCTCACGCAAGGCAAGAAGTGGACGGCCAAGGCCGAAAAGGAATTTGTGGAGCGGATCTACCGCATTTACCGCGACAACCCCGACGAGGAGCTTGACGTGATTCCGCGACAAAGCGGCGGGCGATATTTTGGCCGCGCGCTTTTGGATCACGCCACCGCAAAGGACGGAAGCTTTGTCATACGACGCTTGGAATGTTCCGACGACTTTTTGCGCAAGAGCGAGAGCGTCAAGGACAAGGCAATCGAGGAATTCTTTGGCCAAGAAGCGGCGCCGGTTCTTGGGGGAATCAAGAACCTTGTCTTTGCCGGAAACGACTTTGGCCGCTCCGGCGACCTCACGACGTATTGGTTCAGCGAGCGGACGGCGGCTACGCGGCTTGAAGTCCGCCTTGTTGTGGAGCTCAAGAACGTTCCGTTCGAGCAGCAGCAGCTTTTCAACGATTTGACCACGGACTTCTTGGACGAAAGGCGGACGTTCGGCGGCATGGCAATAGACTCGCGGGGCAACGGACAGCAGATTGGCGAGCACGCCGCGCTGCGCCATCCGGGGGCGTCGATTCAAGTCATGGAAACACCCGCTTGGTACGCCAAGTACGGAAGCGAGCTTCACGGGCTTTTGGAGAGCGGCGACTTCACCGTTCCCGACGACGAAACGATAAAGGCCGACTTCGCGATTGTGACATTGAAAAACGGAATCCCGACTGTTCCCGCGCTGCGGCTTGACGACCGCGACAAGAAGGGCAAGCGGCACGGAGACGCGGCGGTGGCCGCCATGCTTTGCGCCTGCGCGTGGCGGGAATGCGGCGAGGACTGCCCGCCGACGTTCCAATGCGCGAAGAAGAAGACGCGGAAAAACTTTTAGCCCCGACCTGCGGGAGCCGCGAAAAAGCGGCGGCGTGATAACATTCCGACGCAGGACGGTGTTTTTATGTCAAAGAGCAAATCTGTTACATCCAAAATATTAAACCTCAACGGTTTTCTTTCTATAGCCAATTTCATGGACGACGCTTCGGACTGGCTCAGTTCCGTGGGCGAGCGCGAGGACGTGTTCAAAAAAATGCGCGACGACGCGAGAATCGAAAGCCTTTTGCTGGACAGAAAGAGCAAGGTCTTGCAAATGTACGGATCGTTCACGGAGACAAAGAACAAGCGCGTCAACGAGGCTTGCGAAAACCTTTTGACCTTCAACGTGTTTTACGAACTGAACAACATTCTTTTGAACGCCGTTCCCTACGGAATCGCCGCGTGCGAGGTCTTGTGGAAATTCGCCGGCGGCTTTTACGTTCCTTGCGGCTTCACGCCTATCCCGCGCTCGGCTTTAAGCTTTCCAAGGATTGAGGGAAAGGACTTTTTCACGCCGGTTTTGGCGGCGCAGAACATTCCGCTTGACGACGAGCGGAAATTTCTTGTGCACAGAAACTGCGACGGCGAGCTGAGCCAATGGGGGCGGCCCGCGCTGCGGAGCGCCTACAAGTTTTGGAAGTTCAAAAATTTGGGCGTGAAGTTTTGGGCGATGGCCGCGCAGCTTTGCGGCGTTCCTTCCATACTCGCGCTCTTTGACACCAAGACCGAGGAAGAGGCCAAGACCCGCGCCAAGAACCTTACGGAAGCCTTGTCGGAATGGGAAAGCGGCTCGTCTGGCTCGTTTGGAAATGTCCGCGACATAAAGGTTGTGAGCTCGCAGATAAACGACTTTGAAAAAATCGTGAGCGTGTGCAACACGGAAATTGCCTACGCCATAACCGCGCAGAGCCTTGCGAGCAACGAAGCCCAATACGGAACGCGGGCGCAGGGCGTGACGCACGAAAAGACTTTTGACGGAATCGTCAAGGGCGACGCCTACGCCATTCAGCGGACGGACCAAAAGCTGGTTGACGCTTTTGTCGAGCTCAACTTTCCGGGCGAAGTCGCCCCGCAATACGACATCGACAGCACGGACTTCGCCGACTGGGAGACAATCCGCGACGCGATCGACCGTGGCGTTCCCGTGAGCCTAAAGGCGCTCTACAACAAAGTTCACCTTCCTGAGCCTGTCGATGAAAAGGACAGCTTTGTCAAGTCGCAGCCGTCGTTCGGCTTTGACGACAAGGGGAAGGACGATTTTTTTCTGAACAGGCAGTAGAGCCGCGAGTTCGCGAGGAACGGAGCCGCGCTAGGCGGCTTGACAGAATTTCTACTGCCGCCTGGCTAAGAATCTCAGACAGCTGCGCGGAGAGAATAAAGGCTTACATCAAGGAAGCCGCGCGCAATCCCGACATTCTCAACACAAAGAAAATTCTTGACCCCGACTGGGCGGCTATGGGAGAGGCGGCAAAGCTTTTCACCCGCGCGCTTTTGATGGGCGCGGACGCTTCCGCCCGCAAGAATGAATTTGCCGAGCCGACAGCGGGGGACATAGAGAACCTTCCTTACGCGGAAGCCGTGGAATACTTAAAAAAGCGCTCCGTTATAAAAAAAGTTGACTACGACAAGCTTTCGGACAAGATGAGGTTCCGGGCGTTCACAGTGTCGCGCATAAACGACGGCGCTCTGCTTGAAAAACTGAACGCCGAAATGCTCGCCAACGTCCGCGACGGAAAGGGCTTGAAGGACTTTCTTTCGCTCACCAAGACAGAGATTCTTGACAAGGTTGGAATGGGACCGGGGCAAGGCTGGCGGTGGGAGACCGTGTACAGAACCAACGTCCAAACGGCTTTCAACGCGGGCCGCGCGATGGGCTTTGCCGAGGACAAGCCGCTTGCGCTTGAGCTTATTGTCATTGACGACGCGCGGACAAGCGACACCTGCCGCCAATACGCGGGCAGGCGCTTTGTCCTTCCCTACGACCATCCGTTTTGGCAGACCCACTGGCCTCCTTTCCACTTTAATTGCCGCACCACAATACGCGCCATTTACAGCGAGGACGAGCTGCCCGAAGAATGGAGCAATTCCGGCGACATCGAGGACGCCAACAACGGCTTTGGCGCCAACCCGCTCTCCAACGACAATTGGTGGAACGAGCTTGCAAGCCAAGTGCGGCAGGCGAAGCGCTACGACGTTCAGGGCGAGATTGAGGCGGCGAAGGTTGCGCTGGAAGTGGAAGAGCCTAAAACCGACCTTGACAGAGAATTATTAAGGCTTGTTAAGGAAAGACAGCCAAAAGAACCCGAACCTATTTTTGGGTTTAAGAAAATGAATCCCAAGGCAAAACGGAAAGCGATTTGCAACTGGCTTATCAGAAAGGGAATGAAAAGCGGAAAAGAGCGTTTTGTAATCGCTCGATCCGACGGCAGCACAGTAGTTTTTAAGAAAGGCTCTGAAACGGGTGTTTATTTGGGAGGCAGAGTTGAAAACTTTCTAGAATTTTCAGAACCGAAAAGATTTATTTTTTATCACAATCATCCTTACAGCGGAAGTTTCAGCTATGCCGATATGAAAACACTAAACAAATATCCTTCGCTGAGAGAGATGGTGGCTGTTGGGCATAATGGAACAGTCTATTCTCTAAAGGTTGGAAAAAGATTAACCGAAGAAGAATTAAAAGATATCTTTTCAAGTTTCGACAAAGAATCAGAAGTTCTAAAAAAACTTGTAAAAAAATACAAGTGGGGTTATACTGTAAAAGAGAGGTCGATATGAATGCACATTATGATGAAACGCCTATAGAGAATCAGGAATGGCAATTTAAATATGGCCTAAAAAAAGAATTTATAGATTTGCTTTTCACAAAGGAACTTACACCCGAGCAACGCCGTCGCCTTGACATTTTGCACCACGGCACCGAGGAGCAAATAAAGCAACTTGCGGAAAAGAAGCGATTCTGACCCTCTGGAAATTTTTTCGGGACCTTCTTATTTCTCAAAATTTTGTAGATATGCTGCAATTTGCACTCCATTCCGTTCTGTAGCAACAATAGTCATCTTTACCGGCCTGTGTTCTGCGGATTCTTTTAACCAATCATAATCATCTTGACTTATCATGCTCTTAACAACATTAACATATTTTATTACGACGCCATCATCTTTAGTGACATCAATAAAAAGATTGTCTTCTTGGATATGTATGTCTGTTATAGTAAAATCACCAGTATAGGGAACGCTGATTGGCTGATGACGCTCCCGAGTTCCTTTTGTCAATTCCTTCAATTCAGCAGAACTATATTCTGTTTCTGCCAATATTACACTGTCAAAGTTTTGTTTTGAAAGTTCTCTTAAAAAATCGCTTTGTCCTTTGAGCATATCTACTACTCCGGCAACTGCAATTTTTTGCACTTCTTCATCATGCTCGTGTTGCATCTGAAGTTCTGTTATTTTCTGACGGTAGTCAGCATAACGATTTACCCCGAAATATCCAATCCCAAGAATTGCAATGGTTGCGGCAGTAGCCACAAATTGTTTATTCGTCATTTTTTTTACCCGCTTTCCGACTTCATTTACTATTGGATTTATTATTATGTCCACAATTGAAGATCCTTGTTCAATTTTAACACACATCTCCAAAGCTTCACGTTCTTCAGCAGATAATCTAGTCATACAGCCATAAGCGTAAAGAGAATAATTTCTATAAACAGAATCTTGCAAGTGTAGAATTGCTTTCATCAAGCCAGTGGTAATCGACGAATTGAATTTTTCTCCTTTTAGATGAATGCGAATCGCAGGCAAACTGTCAGATATTTCAATGGACTTGTCTTCAAACCAATGGACATTCTCTGTCAAATGCTGAGTCAATTCTTGAACCTGATGTATTGTAGTTATTTCCAAAGTCTGCATACGCTACCCCAAAATTTGTTTCGCTTATTATAGCCCAAAAGAAACATTAAGGCAATTATAAACAGTAATTGCTAAAAAAATATGTTTTGAGCGTATCATATCGTACCGAAACACCTCGTATCCCTAAAAATTCACCGCTTTTCACCGACCCATATTATAAAAAATGGGTAATTTGCCAATTTCTTAAATACACCCCCTAAATTTTGAAGATTTCACAAAGTCGCCTGCCCCAGCGCAAGCCTTGTTCGCGCCCCCGCATGATAAAAATTTTGCAGAGGTGAAACAAATGAAAAAGCGATTCTTTTTATTCATGGTTGCGGTCGCGTTTATTGCGGCTGTCTTGGTTTCGTGCACCGCTCAGGGGCGGTATGAGTATGAACAGTATCAGGCCAGATACAAATCAACTTATGCGACAGCGGTAAACAAGCTGGAAATGGAGGAAGGAAACTTTCATGTTTACCGCCGGGTGGTCTTCTACAATGTCAGGCTCGGCGAAACTGTCTTTGCGTGCGAAGGATACTGCCATGTCCAAATTGACAAAGACGGCGACGTGGAGCTTGTGATAAAGGCGAACGACAAGCAATATCTGCGACATTACTTGGGGCAAAAAAAAGACATAACATATTTTTCGGAACAGCTTGAGCCCGCGCTGATTCCGGCTGACAGAAAATACAGAATAACTTTCAATCCCCGGCTTTGGATTCCAAAAATTGAAATTTCAGATTGAAAAAGCCTACAGGCAAAGCGGCGGAATTGAACGTTTGGGATAAGGTAAAGGCATGAAAAAGATTAGGACTTGGCAGCTCTGCCGCACCGGAACTTTCGGGCAGGACGGAGCGAAAATCACGGAAAAGGACTTGGCCGAAATCGAGGAGACTTTCTCGCCTACGCGGCCCATAAGCGTTGGGCACGACGCGGCAAGGGGCGACAACTTTCCGAAGTTCGGCGACGTGCTCGCCATCGACGGAATTTACGACGACCCCAAGAGGGCCGGAGAAAAGGTTCTTGTCGGCAAGGTCGTTTTGCACCCTGAGCTTGAGAGGCAGTTTTCCGACGCTGACGACGGAAGCGGCTGCTACAAGGGCTGGAGCGTCACGATTCCAAGGCGGGCGAGCGACGGAAAGCGATACCTTCATTCGCTCGCGGTTTGCGGCGCGGTTCCGCCCAAAATTCCCGGGCTTGAGCAGCTCATGGTCAAGAGCTGCTATTCCGACGGCGACACGGTTGAGGTGTTCGACTTCAACGACGCAATAGACTTTCAGGAGGTTATCCCCATGACTGATGAGGAAAAGAAGAAGATGGAGGCGCTTGAGGCTGAGAACGAGAAGCTCAAGGCAGACGCCGCCAAGGCCGCCGAAACAAAGGGCGGCGAGGGCAAGAAGGAGAAGTTCTCCGACTCGCCCGAATTCGCCGACATGCAGAAAGAAATTTCTGAATTGAAGGCGGCCAAGAAGGAAGCGCTCGTCAAGGGCGTTTGCGACAAGTTCTCGGACATTCCGGCGGGCTTGAAGGACGGCGTCCATAAGGTCGCCTCGGTTCTCGCCTCCGCTACGGACTCGTTCGAGTTCAGCGACAAGGATGGCAACAAGAGCCAAAAGTCGGCGCTCGACTTGTTCTGCGACGTTCTGGCCGGACTTTGCGCGGCCAAGAAAAACGAGGGCGTGACCGAACGCCAGTTCGACGCGTCGGAATTCAGCGACAAAAACGACGGCGAAAAGAAGACCGACTGGGACAAAATCGCCGCCAAGCTTTAGTCCGGGAGGAAAAGAATCATGGACAAAATCGAAAACCTTTTTGACAGGGGCGTTCTCCATCCGGGGCACCCGCCCATCGTGGACTTCGCGGAGCTCGCCGCGTCGGAGAAAGACCTCAAGGCCGGAACCGTGCTCGCCAACGGCGAAGACGGATACGCGCCCGCGAGCGCTTCGGGCCAAGACTTGCCCACGGCCGTTCTTTTGGAGGACGTGGCCGCACACGAGGACGCGGTACGCGCGAGGGTCGCGGTCCACGGAATGGTGGTGAGGAGCCGCCTTTTGGACTTCTCCGGCGAGGAAGAGGCGGCCGCGAGCGACGCGCTGGCGGCCAAGCTTCCGGCGGCGGGAATCTACTTGGCCCAGGCCGGATGGGACTCGTCCAACTTTAACTGAGATTCGGGAGGAAAAGAATCATGGCAAGATTTGCAAACGGAACGCTCATCATAAAGAGCGAGGACATCGAGCGCGTGGTGGCGGCGCAGCCTGAGAACACGTCGAACGCCCGCGCCTACTTCAAGCAGACCAAGCTCAAGAATTCGACGCACATCGCCGCCAGCGAAATCAAGCGCGAGTACGGCAACGTGCCCGTGGTGGTTCGCGGCGACACCGGCGTCACGCCCAAACACGGATTGGACGTCACCGACATCGTTCCGATGCCCGTGGAAATCGACGACAAGATTTCGGCCGTGGAGTCGGACGAGCTTGAGAGAGCCACCGGCGAGGGCTTGAACCAAATCGTGGACGACTACCTCGGCCAGCACGCGGACATGGTGCGCAACACCGTCAACGCGCTCTGCTGCCAGGCCCACAAGGGAAGCATCGACTACATGATGAAGACCGGAAGCGGCTTCGAGCGCTACCAGGTCAACTACGGAACGGTAAAGTCCGTTTCGTTCGGCAAGGCGCTTGCGTCGCTCACAATCGGCGACGCGGTCAAGGACCTCGCCTCGCTCAGAAAGCTCTGCGTTGACCAGGGCGTGGGCGGACAGGGCGAGTTCATCGCCGCCGCCGACGTTTACGCCAAGTACGTGGACTTGCTCGCCGCCGCCAAGCAGACGGAGGCCATCAAGGACGGCTGGCTCCAGCTCGGCCCCTACAAGGTCTTGGAAGACAACGACAGCTACGTCGACGTGGCCAAGAACGGAAGCAAGACGACCAAGTCCATCTGCGACGCGAAAGAGGTCGTCTACCGCGCCCTTAGCGCCGGCCAGAAGCTCTGCTACCTGCGCCTTGACGACGTGGTGCAGAAGACAGCCGTGCCCATCTACTCGTTCACCGAGAAGGGCGAAGGCCAGCGCGGAGTGAGGCTCTACACCAAGAGCAAGCCGTTCCCGCTTGTCAACGTGAAGGGACTTTCCAACGGCAAGTACCAGTGACGCGGCGGCTTAGGCCAAAGAGGCGGCGGGAGAAATCCCCCGCCTTTTTTTATGCGAAAAAAGTTGAATTTTCTTTTTGAAAGGTATTGACAATTCTATTAAACCGCGCTATATTATAACCATCAAGGGCGTTGCCCTTGCGGAAAAATCTTTGTTAAAGGGGGGAAGGTATGAAGAAATGGATAAAAAAATACCTGCGAGAAGCAACGCTACTGCTGCTCGCAGGCCTTATCCAAATCCTTGTGGCCGCCGTCATTAAGTTGATGGCTGGCTAGCAGGGGGCAAGGGCGGGGGTCAATCTCTTCCGCCCTTGCGTACTCATATCTTAACCCCAAGGGGGTCTTTATGTCAAGCAAAAAAGAAAAATTCTTGTTTTTCATTCTCATGGCGGTAACGCAGGGGATAATCAACGGAATCGTTCTTTTGGTCATACTAAAAATATTCAAGGTGATTTAGCCATGGAGAAAAAGCAAGGACGCGGCGGCTTCCGTGAAGGGAGCGGCCGCAAGACCACCGGAGAGCGCGGGAAGACGTCCAATATCAGCTTCCGCATATCCCCGGAAGAAAAGGCCGCGATAGACGCAAAGGCCAAGGCGGCGGGAAAATCCACATCCCGCTTTATGATTGACCTCGCTCTGAACGCCTAAAATTTTTCAGCCAGCAGCGACCAAGCCGCCCCGCAAAGGGCGGCTTTTTCATGCCCCGCGCTATATTTACGGCGTGAGCAAAAAATTTCAAGAGTTTGATTCTGCGATTGCAAACAAGTCTGAAGCCGCCTTTTTTGTAGAGGCAACCAAAATCAGCAGAAAATACGCGCAATATTACGGCAGAAAAATGACGATGGATTGGGAGCTTATAGCCGATGAGGCGGTCTTGCAAACATTGGATCTTTGCAAGAAGTCCAAATGGGCGAAGCCTCCTGAATTTTATTTCACCTGCCTCAAGAACAAGTGCAAGTGGCTTTGCCTGTCATACATGTCGCAACATAAAAACGAAGTCAGCCTTGAACAGACAATGACAAACTCTGACGGCGAGTGTTTTTCAGACAACATCAATCTAAAGCCGCTAAGACGGGAAAGAACATACAACGAAGAAATTGAATTGAAAGCCGTCGATAAAATCATGGAACTGGCGGACAATTGGGAGCCTAGGGAAGAAATCGAAAAAAAACTTGGCATTGAACACAAGCTTTTTAGCCGCTTGACAAGCAAATATCGAATTCAATTTTACAATGGAGCTTTAAGACATTTTCTTGACTGCATGAGAGTTTATAATTTCTTCAAATCCGCAGGCGAGAGCATTTCCTTGACAAGACAGAATTTTAAAGGGCAAAAATTGCCGTATTCCATAAAAAGCTGCATCAGCATGGCAGAGCGGTACATAAATCTTTTCCAAAGAAAAAAAGATGTTTTTATGAAACGTTTTGTTTTGCCTCCAAACCATTCCAGCGTGTTTGAGAAAATTGCTTTTTGAACGAGGGCGGCTTTTTCACGCCCCACACGCTCAGCCGCAGAGACGGCGGCGCGCGGCATAATTCCGAGCATGAAAACAAAGAAACTCAAAGTGAGGGCTTTCAAGATAAAGCCCTACGAGTACACGCTTGAATCCGGCAAGGTTTGCGTCGCCGAGGACGACTTTGTCGTGGGAACAATCAGGAAGGACGGCTCTTTTTGCGGGGCGGTTTTCAACCCAATCTCCGACGGCTACGAAGGCTCGGTCACCTACACAAAAGCGGAGTTCAAGAAAGTTCGGGGGCAAGAGCTGTTCTTGCGGGAGGAATGACAATGGACGGCGAAAACGAGGAAGAAGACGGCGGCGCGGGCGAGGCGCAAATAACGGCGGACGACTTGCGGGGCGCCCTTGAGGCCGAGGACTTGAAGCGCGAGCTGCCGGAACAGGACTGGGAGACCCTTACCGTTGGCGACGACAAGGTTGGCGTCCGCTGCCTTTTGAAGGCCAAGGTTTTCGTGAAGGCGATGGTCCAGTCAACCGGCCACAAGTACGACGAGGCCAACGAGATTTGCCGCGAGGCGGTGCTCAAGCGCGGGCTTTACGAGCTGTTCAGCTTTGTGGGGCAGGAAGAGCGGGCGCGCGACAAGGAAGAGGACGCGGAGCTTTTGATTGAGAGCGCGTTCGGGCCGATTAGAAAAAAAACTGACCAAGACGGTGCGGCCGGCCCCGCCGCAGGGTTCGTCAAGGGCGGGCGGAAAAGCCCGCTTTCAAGGAATTCGCGCGAATGGGAGTAGCGGTTGTCAACAGGCTTGAGCTGGCCGAGCGCCTAAAAGGCGCGGACTGGAGCGAAACGATGCGCAAGATTTCGCTGAGGCTGGCCTCAAGCGCCGTGAGAAAAATCAACTCGAACGTGCCGCCGGAAAACGCGCCGCTGACGCAGGCGGTCAAGCAGGGAGCCAACACGCTGCGCGACAACGGGCAGCTTATGGCGAGCGTGGCCCCGCAAAGCGGCTCCAACTGGGCGGCCGCCGCGACCAACATGAAGCAGGCGAAAATTCTCCAATACGGCGGAACGATAGCGGGCAAAGGAAAAGGCCTTTGGATTCCCGCCGGAGCGGAGACGCGGCGGCTTATGAGGCGCCACAACGCTCAAAAGCCGTCGGAGCTGATAAAGGCGATGAGGGGCGACGGCTGGTCGTTCTACAGGCGGGGCAAAGCCTTCTTCGCCAAGAAGAAAAAGGGCGAGCCGTTCGTCCTTTTCGTGATAAAGGACAGCGTCAAGATTCCCGCGCGTCCGTTCCTCTACTTGGACGACAAGGACAAAAAGGAAGTCAACGCGGCGGTCAAAAAGGCCGTGAGGAAGGCGCTTGGAGGCAAAAAATGACTTGCGAGGAAATGTCAGAAAAGCTGAAGGAAGCGGCGGAGTCCGCGCTTGGAATTCCAGCAGTCCTCGCGCCGCAGGCGGCGGGCGGGAACACGGCGAGGTTGGAGCTTTCGTTCCTCGATTACGCGCCCAACGGAGAGAACGGAGGGAAGCTCGTGTTCTTGGCCGAATACGCCACGAACGGAACGCACAAAAAATGGCTGTCCGAGACGGTCAGGCTAAGGGCTAGGCTTCACGCGCTGGAAAAAAGCTTTCTTCCGGTGGACGCGGGCGAAGCCGGAGCGCTGAGGGCCTACTGGAAAAGCCTCGGCGAGGGGCGATGGAGCTATCCTAGCGGTGAAGAAAGCTCAATGCCGGCGGAGTTCAGGCTGACGCTCCGCGTTGAGCTGGACATACCAACAAACATTTTGGAGGAGTAAAAATGAAACCGGGCGGAAAAGACGGAAAGCTTTACAAAATTTACGACGGGCCGGAGATTTCCGGCGGAGAGGACATTCTTTTGGAAAAGAGCGGCTTCTACAGAGTCAAGAGCGTGGCGGAGAACACTTCCCTGCCGCAGCCAAGCGCCGAGGACTTGGCGAAGGGCGCCCGCGCGATGGAGCCGGGCGACGTAGTCCACCTTTGGGCGGGACAGGAGCTGTCGGAGGGCGACGAGGTCGTTCCCCTGACGCTCAAGCTCATCAGCTTCGTCAAGGACGTGTCCAACTCAAAGCAGGGCTCGACCTACGACGTGTCAACCCAAGAGAACCTTGACTCGGGCGTGCGCGAGTACATCACCGGCGCGTTCAGCGAGTCCAGCGGAACAATCAACGGAACGGTCGAGACCGACAGCGACGAGCAGCGCGAGCTTACAAACCAGTTCAGCGCCGTTGCGGTCGCCGACGGCGAGCATTATTCCGTCTACCCCGCGAAGGAGACGAAGCAGGACTACATGCTCAGCCGCCGCGAGACGGAAACAGTCGGACAGACAGCCGTTTGGGAACACTTCCCCGTGACGGTCGAAAGCCTCAACATGGACAAACCATTGGACGGAGAGCAGAACTTCAACTTCAACTACAAGGTTGACGGCGGAAACCACCCGTGCGTGATTTACTACACGGTCCGCGCCGCGGCGTGAGGGGGATGGGATGGTTTTGACGGAAGAGCCCAAGTATTGGTTTTATCCGGACGTTCAGGGCAACCTGAATTTGCCGGAAAGCGAGAGGCTCGCTGTGGAAATCATAAGGCCGACCGGGTTCCAGTCAAAGGAATTCGTGTCGGTCAAGTCCACGCGGGAATTCTACAGGAACGACCAGCCGCTTGACGCGGACGGTAACGCGCGCGAGGTCAAGAAGTTCAAGAGCGTCACGACCGAGCTTTGCGTCAACGCGGACTACATCCTGCGCGAGTGCGTGGGACAGGTGCGGAACCTTTCCGTCAAGGACGGCGGCGGCAAGGAGCGGCAGATCAAGAGCGGCTCCGAGCTGGCAGACTGCCGCGCCTACGGAATCGCCGAAATCGTCTCGGCGGTCTGCAACGAAGTCCGAAGCGACGTTCCGACCGACTCAAAAAAAAAGAGCTTAGAATAGGCGCCCAAATCCTGTTCGCCGGGCTCTGGCCGCCTGACTGGGGCCCGGAATACGGGGACGCCAAAGAATCCATTCCTTGGCCGGAAAGCGAAACCGGCTACATAAGAATCAAAAGAAAAGACATAGAAAAATACATGACCGAGGAGCTTGCCGCCGCCATGCGGATTTGGCGCAGGGTCAAGGACTACGGCTGGCCGCAGGGCAAGGGCTACCTGTCGGAGCCGGAGGCGGTGCGCGCCGTTGTAGAATTGCTGGACGCGGAAAGGTCTAGCTACCTCGCTTGGGAGAGAAACAGGAATGAACCAGGAACTTACGGAAGAGCTTAGGGTGCTTGTCACGGCGGAAGTGGACAAGGCCGTCAAGGCCCTCCAAGGCGTTGACAAGAAAACCAAGGAAACAGAAAAGCTTTTCAAGTCTCTCGGCGGCGCGATAGGCGCGGCCTTCAGCGCCAAGGCGATGCTCGACTTCGCCAGGAGCGCGTCCGAGGCGTGGAGAAAGCAGAGGGAAGCCGTCAACGTCCTCAACTCTGTCATAGCGGCCACAGGCGCCGCCGCGTGGACAAGCGGCGCGGAGCTGCAAGACATGGCCTCCGCGCTCCAAAAGGTGACCAACTACGGCGACGAGGCCGTCATCTCAATGCAGGGCGTGCTGCTTGGCTTTAGGAACATAAAGGGCGACAACTTCGAGCATGCCTCCAAAGCCATCTTGGACATGGCCACCGTGATGAAGATGGACTTGTCCAGCGCGGCTCAGGTCGTGGGCAAGGCGCTTGACGACCCAATCAACGGTCTTGGAAGCCTTTCAAGGCAGGGCTTCCGCTTCACCGAAGAACAGAAGAAAATGATCGCCGCAATGGTCGAGGCCGGCGACGTCATGGGCGCGCAAAAAATAATCCTCGAGGAGCTTGACGGAACTTACGGCGGCGCCGCTGAGGCCGCCGCGGACCTAGGAACGCAAGTCAAGAACGCCGCCGGCGACGTGATGGAAGGCTTCGGAAAGGTCTTCGCCTACTTGGGCGAGAACAGCGGCGCCATGAAGCTCGCGCTATCCCTTTTGAACGAAACCGCCGACGCGTTCAACAACTTCGAGCGCAACGCCGCCCGCATTTCCGGCGGCGAGAAATACCAAGACTGGTTCAACGCGCAGTCCAACGAGGAAAAGCTCAAGGAAGCGACCGACCAAATACGCATTTGGAAGAAGGAATACGAGGACGCAAAAAGGCTTTCGGACGAGGCGGGCGGCAAGGACTGGGTTCTGCTGCGCGACGCGAACAAGGCGAAGAAAGAGCTTGACGATTGGAAAGTCCGCAAGGAAAACCTTGAGGAAGAGATAAAGCTTGGAAAGGACAGAGCCGCGCTCAAGCAAGCGGCGGCCAACGCCGAAGACAGCTTCAACAAGACGCTTTCCGAAACAGACAAGCTCTACAAGTCGCTCGCCAAGGACGAGCCCGCCGAAAAGCTGAAGGAGCTTCAAAAGCAGCTGGACGAAATCAACGAAAAGCGCAAGTCGTTCCAACTGGTTGACACAAAGGAGTTGGAGCGCGAGCTTCAGTCGCTGAGCGACGCGAAAATCGAGCTCTCAAGATCAGCGTCGCTAATAGGCGGCGCCGTCGCCCACACGGACTTGCAAAAGCAGCTTTCCGAAATGGAGTCCCAAATCCAGCGGACGCGGGAGCGCATCGCCGCAGGCAAGGCCGTGAACGCGCAAATCGCCAGCGTGGACTCAAAGGAATTGGCCGCGCAGCTCGACGAAGCGGAGCGGATTGTCAGGGAAAAAATGGCCGAAATCGCCCGCGCCGGACGCAAGACTTGGCAGGAGCATTTCTCCGAAACGACGGGCGTGGACAAGTCGCTTTTTTCAACCGGCGAGCAGGCGGCGGAAGAATACATCAAAGGCCTCGAAGCGCGGATGAAAAACGAAGAGGAGCTTGGAGCGCTTTTGGGCAAGGCTCTTTCGCCGAAGAAGCGCCTTGAGGCTCAGCAGCGTGAAATCGAGGAGACCATAAAAAAACTTCTCGCAATCCCTGAAGAAGAATTCTTGAACGCCAACGGCGGATTTGAGACGAAAGACAACGCCATAAAAAAACTCATCGACGAATACAAGAAACTTGGCGAAAGCATAAAAGACTTGCCGGACGACGCTCCGCAATACTCGGACGCATTCGACAGGCTGGCCGCGAGCGTTGAAAACGCGATTCTAAAAATCGGCGAGCTTGACGCCGTTCAAGCCAAGGCTCTGGGCAACCTCGCGGGCAACTTGGCCAGCGTGTCGTTCGCGGGCGTTCAGTCCGGCGTGACCGAGCTCGCCGAAAAGCTGGGCGAAGGAGCCGACGCCTCCGAAGCGTGGGCTGCGGGGCTTGAGGAGATGGCCATGGACATTTTGAACCAGCTTCCAATGCTGTTCACCCAGGCCGGCTTGATGCTCATAGGCCAAGGAATGTGGCCGATAGGCCTTGGCCTTTTGGCGGCTGGCCTTGGAACTGGAATCGTCGCCGGGGTGACGAACGGCATAAAGAACGCGGGCTCCAAGGGAGCGTCGGCCAACGCGCTTGGCGGCGTTTACGGCGAGGACGGACTGCAAGCGTTCGCGCTTGGCGGGGCTTTCACAAACAGCGTCGTCTCAAGGCCGACGTTCTTCAAGTTCAGGAACGGAAGCGGATTTTCCACCGGCGTCATGGGCGAGGCGGGGCCGGAAGCCATCATGCCGCTGGCGCGCGGCTCCGACGGCTCGCTGGGAGTGCGGGTGGCCGG
>JAFZLA010000029.1 GCA_017551705.1 Treponema sp. | reverse complement strand
TGTCAAATGCGTTTGCATTGACGACTACAAATTCAGCTTTTGCAAGGGCTGCCGAAGCTGCCACAAAACCGCCAAGTGCGCGACAAACGACGGCGCGCAGGAATTGATGAACGAATTTGAAATGGCGGACATAATCGTTTGCGTCGCTCCTTCTTATTGGGCGGACGTTCCGGGCCAGTTCAAGGCCTTCATCGACCGCTGCACGCCTTGGTGCGACACGCACGAGCCGCACGCCAAATTGAGCGCCGGAAAGCGCGGCTACGCGATTGTCCAACGAACCGGCCCCAACATGAAAGAGTGCGAGCGGCTCATTGAAACAATCGAGCATTTTTACGGCCACCTGGAAATCGAAAGATGCGGCCACATCGGCTTTACAGGCATCGAGTTCAAAGAAGCCGTCGCCCCGCATAAGGCCGAAATCGAAGCCTTCTGCGAGAGGATATAAGGGGAACGGCGGGAGGCAGCGCAAGCCCAAAACGCCGTGTTTGCGCTATAATGAGCGAAACAAAAGGAAGCAAAAAATGGAAGACAAATTGACAGAGCTTGACGAATCATACATTGAGCGAATGGCGGACTTGTTCCAAAAGGCCTTTGCGGGCGAGCCGTGGAACGACGACTGGAGCGACCGCGCGCAGTTGTTGGAATACGTCCAGGAAATTTCTGGCGGCCGCAACGCGCTCAACTACGGCATTGTCCGCGACGGAAAGCTTGCGGCGATGGCGCTGGGCATGGTCCGCCACTGGTGGGAAGGAACCAACTACAACATCGAAGAGCTTTGCGTTGACCCGAGCCTTCAGGGACAGGGACTTGGAACGCGGCTTTTAAAACTGGTGGAAGAGGAAATCAAGAAAAAGGGCTTTAATGGAATTTTCCTGCAAACCGACATCGACAAGCCCGCGTTCAAGTTTTACACAAAGAACGGCTTCAACAATTTAGAAAAGCACGTGAGCTTGTACAAAAGCGTGTAGGCCGCTCTTGCGGGCGGCCCGCGCCCCTAGAACAACTGGCCAGGAAGCTTTAACTTTTCCTTGTATGGAAATTTTGCGTCAAAGGCTTCAAAGTCCTGCGGGTTTTCTTCCGCCGCAAAATAGCCTTTTGGCGGAGTGTAAGTTCCTGTCCTTCCGTTCAAAAAACCTGGAATCAGTTCCTGAGCAAGGAAATACGGAACTTTCGCGTCCTTTGGCTCTCCGTGGTAGTGAATTCCAAGCTTGCTCGCAAGGTCAAAGCCTGCGTGTTTGTAAAACTCGTAGTTTCCTTCCATGCAGAGAAAGCCGATTCCCATTTTGCGGGCTTTTTCAATTGAATAATTTAAAAGCGCAAGGCCGTAACCCTTCCGCTTGCAGTCAGGGTGAATGCTGATTGGCCCGAAAGTCCATGTATCTAGGGTTCCGTCTTGATCAAGCTCAATACGCGCTTTTGAATACATCACGTGCCCGATGATTTTTCCGTCCGCTTCCATCACAAGTGAAAGTTCGGGAATAAAGTCAGGGTTGCTCCGGTAGCAGTGAAGAACATAATGCTCGCTGCAGCCAGGCCTGTAAACGTTCCAGAAAGAATCGCGGGTCAAGTTTTCAACCGCTTCGTAATCGCGCGGCTCTTCCACGCGGATAGAATAATTTTTGTTCATTGCCGCCAAAAGCGGAACATCCTTTGCGGAACATTTTATTATTTCCATTTTTATTTTTCCTTGCTGCGCAACATCGCGCACACTTTTACGGCTTCAAAAAAATCTTCTTCGGTAATTCCAAGCCCATGGATATCCGGCCAGACTGCGGCTTTGTAAAACTCTACAGCATCTTTGGCAAACTCATTAAAGATTACATAAGTTCGTGCGTAGTCGAAAACTGGAGGCGCCACTCTTGTGTTCATCCAGTCGATAATTGTGTAATTGATTTTATCTGCAACCAGTTCGGTGTTATTTGGAATCATGATATTTAAGAAATGCATATCAAGATGGCAGATGCAGCTTTTGTATTTTTGAGACAGGCGCTCGATTACAGGAAGCGCTTGTGATTTTTCTTCATCAGATAGCATAAGGCCTGCCGTAGCGCTTAGCGGTGGAATACTTGTGTCGATGGCATCTGCTGCGTGAACAAAACGAAAGGCCTTTGCCAAAAGCTTAAAGCCCTGTTCGGGAGCGTTTAGCGCCGACTTTTCCAGCGTCTCGCCTTCAACTAAATCCATCTTGATTATATGCGAATCGTCTGTGTCGTAATATTTTACAGGGCAAAGTCCAGCCTGGTTCACGGCCTGCTGCTGTTGTTTTTCAAATGCAATCCATTCCACAGGATAAGATTGTTTATAAACCTTGTAAGCAAAGCCGTGATACAGAAAAACCTCTGCCTGCGCGCCTTTGCCAATAATTTTTTGAGAGCCGTCAAAAGTCATTCACTTGCTCCTTCAGTTTTTTTCAAACGCCACGGTTCGTCTTTCCTTAACCAATCACCTCGTATCGCAAGCGTTTGTTCTTTCATTGTTACCTGCCTTTTTTTGCTTTCTTTTCAGGAAGCTCTGAATGCATGCCGTCCAGAAGCTCCTGAACAAGCGCCGCATCTTCAAATTTATCAAATACATGCATCAGCGTCTTTGAGCCTTCATACGGATAACGAAGTTCGGAATCCGCAAGCAGTCTGTCCGATGTCGGCGTTCTCTTTAAAAACACTTCATTGCCGCAAATGTCGCCTATCAGCTTGCCATTGAAATACACAAGATATCCGTCCATCATAGATCTTATTACTATGTCGCCGGCCGCGGAAAAAACATCGCGGACATATTCGTTAAATTCATTTACCATAGCAAAACCTCGTTCATATATTTATTCAATATTATTTATATAACAAAAACCTCCCTTGGCGCAAGTATGACAACCTGCGCTTCGTGGACTTCGTTTTTACAAATCTTTTTTCTCGTAAGGTTTGTTCCAGGAACCAATTTCTATAAGGTTTCCTTCTGGATCTGCGATGTAACATGTCTTTTGGCCCCATGGTTCAAGTTCTGGTTCCAGAACAGGTGTCGCTCCGTTTGCAACAGCTTTCTTGAATGCTACATCGACTTCTTCAAAAGTATCTACATACAAGGCAATTTCATAATGGCCGTTCAGACCCTTGATATATTCATATTTACGATTTGTCATTTTTTCAAAGTCCTTTCTGCCATACAAAAGAAAAAGGGTTCCATCTTTTACAAGATAAACGTTCGTTGTGTCTTCTGATTCTTTAATTTCAAATCCAAGAACGTCGCGATAAAAGCGAATCATTTTTGCCATGTCTTCAACAAGAATGCCAAAACCATCTAACCTCATTTTAGCTCTACCTCTTCATCATTAATTTTTTTATATGATATCATTTAAATAGTTTGATGTATTGTAAAAAACCGACAGATTATGATTTGAAAGCCAATTTCCTTGCTTCGCCCAAGCTTATTCCGTGATATTTTTTGAAATCATTCAGAAGATGAGCCTGATCATAATAACCGTAGGCGAATACTGAATCCTGGATATCGAACTGAGTGGAACGGCACACTTCCTGCCACAGACTTTGATAGCGGATAATTGATGATGTCTTCTTCGGAGAAAGTGAGAGTGTCTGTTCAAAAAGACGTTCAAGTTGACGCTCGCTTACGTGGATGTCCTGCAATAATTGTTGTTGAGCTAGAGCACCTCTTGCACGAATCATTGTTGAAACAGCATCCATAACAAGAGTTTCTGTATGTAATAAATTTGCTTCCGAACGATCAATCAAAGATAAAAGCGCGCCTTCTGCAATCTTTTGAAACTCGGTCAGAGTCATAGCAGGGAAGATTTCTTTGCGAAGGAGTTTATCCAAAGTTACAAAATGATTTTTTAAAACAAAAAAACCGTTCACAGTTTTTGCAAGCTTTTCATCTGCAAAATTTTGCGCCTGCCATGCATAAAACCGGATACCAAAAATCTTCATGTGTAAGTTCTCCAGTTTTTGTGAAATAAACATTGAATCACCAACTCCACAGAAACCTATACAAGAAATCTCACCTTCATTATCTGAATCCGGGTCGTATTCAATGTGAATCATAACATCTGCGCATAAATCTGGAATAATCAGCGAATCTGTTATATGAGAATCAGAAGTCCAAAAACAACGTACATATGGCAGAAGTTCACGACAAGGCAATACCTCTTTATAACCAACACGAGAAAATGGAGTCGCTGTAATTGGAAAGAAATTATTCTGATATTTCATTTATTTAATGCCCTTAATTTATCTATTCCGCTTCCTTGCAATTTAAGAGTATTCTTTCCAGCAGTCCTTCGAATTGGATTATTTCATCATCAGTAAAGCCCTTGTAGAAAATTCCGTTCATTTTATCCGAAACTTTCTGAATGTATTTTGAAAATTCCGCTTCCTTTCCTGTAAGAGAAATAAGAGTTGACCTTTTGTCCGTTTCGGACGGTTTTCTTTCGATGTATCCGTCACGCTCAAGCCTGTCGATGATTCCCGTGAGCGTCGATTTATCAAGGCTAGTCTTTTCGCAGAGACTTTTGATTGGAACTCCGTCCTTTCCCCAGAGGGCAAAAATAATGCGTCCGCGGGCTCCTTCCAAATCCGCCATGTTGTTTTCGCGCAGAATTTTGTTCCAGACTCTCGAGCAAACTTGATGCGCTTGTGACAGAAGGGTTCCGCCTTTTGTTGATTTTACCATCAGTTCATGTTCCCGAAAAAATGCTTTCCAAGATTATACCATCCTTCGATTTTTGTTGAAGTGAATTTAAGGACAGTGTAATCAGGATCAGTTTTTCCCTTGTGATAGTACATAAGCCAGCCAGTCTGCCACAAGCCTTCTTTTACGCTCTGGTCTGTCACTTCTTCGATTGTTCCGCTCGCGCAGATTCCCCGGAATTTTTTCGGCTCGCAGAAATACAGGGCGGCGTTATGATTGTTCCTGATCCGCTCAACCTTTTTGGAAGAGGTGTTTGTCGTGAAGTACATTGTCAAAGTTTCCCCATCCGCAAAGAGGGTTTTGCCTTCAAGCTTCTTGAATTGTTTCGGATTGCAGAGATTCAACAAAGCCCTGATTTCAGGCTTTCCTTCCTTATCGACCGTGGCAAGATACGCCGCTTCTGATTCCTTGATGATGGAAATTACGTTTTTCATTTGCTTGGCTCCTATATAGTTTGTATGCAAACTATATCATTTCCACATCAGTTTGTCAAGTTTTTTCTTCCAAAAGTCCTAACCGATGATTTTGCGCAGAAATATTTTACGCCCTGTTCAGTCAGATGTGAATTGTCAAGCAGGACGAATGAAACAGGTGTCTTTTGCGGCGCAAGATTTTTGTTTGTGCCCATTTTTTCCTGAACGCGCCCTGTGTTGAACGACCACAAGTCCGTAGTCTGCTCAATTATCAAAGTTAAAAGAAACTTTGCTGCAATCATAACAAGACAAACGATTGCTATTGGCAAAAAGATAGCCATCGCCAGATGATCTTTATGAAATAATCGAGAGATAGATTTTCTAAACTCCCTGTTTACCATAAAAACT
>JAFZLA010000028.1 GCA_017551705.1 Treponema sp. | reverse complement strand
CGCAGCCCATATTTTTTCGGGATGACAGGATTTGAACCTGCGACATTCTGCTCCCAAAGCAGACGCGCTACCAGCTGCGCTACATCCCGTAAGATGATGGACAATATACCAAAATGCAAAAAAAAAATCAATAGTTAGTTGTCCACTACGCCGGCGTTTATTACGACCGTTCCTAGATGGAGAACGTTGCTGTAGTACATTGTGTAAGTGGAGTCGCGGCCGACGGCGACTGCGTACATGTTGACGTAATACTTTTTATCCTTAACGTCGCCGTTTTCAAAATCTTCGTCTCCCGAAACCGGCGGCGCGTAATTGTCTTTTTGAGTGACGTAAGCCGAATCGTAGTAGCGGCCAAAATCGAAAGTTTTGTTTGTTCCAAGCGAGCGGCGGGGCGTCTTTGATATTACTGTTATCTGCGCCGTGTTTTCAATTCCAGACGAAACCGCCTCATGGTTGTTTGTGAGCCTTATGCTAACCTCAGTGCTTTCGGCGCTTATCAAAGGCTGGATGCTGCCGTCAGAGGTGTTAAGCTGCTGGTAGCCGTAACCTTTCATTCGGTTTGCGGCGGCCGAATAGTCGCTTGTAGTGTTGACGGAACTGATGCTTGACATATGGTTCAGCATGACGCTTGAGCTTGCGTAAATTCTGTAGTAGACCGCCGTTCCCAAAAACCTAAAGCTTGAGTCGGAATCATTCTTGGCGGTCCTAAAGGCCACATAATTTTGCGCGGGGTCGGAGTCGCTGTAATTTACCGTGTGAATCACCGCAGGCGGAGCGCTTAAAGTGTAATAGGTGTCAAGGCCGCAAGCGGAAAAAAAGAAAAGCGAAAAAAAGACGGAGGGCGCGAAAAGAAAAATATGTTTTTTCAAAGCGCCCTCCCTCAAAGAGTTATTTTATCTTGCCTTGGTTTTCCAAGTCAATCAAGCGTGTCTTGGCCAAATCGTTCCAAGAATCGTTGGAGTATCCCAACTCTCCGATAGCCTTATAGAAAACTTTGGCGCCTTCGTAGTCGCCGGCGGCTTCCTTTAGGCGGGCTGCGTTAAAATAAGCGCGGCTTCTGTCAACAAAGTTTTTGTCGGCCGAAACCTTTTCGTAAAGGGCAAGCGCCTCTTGGCTCTGGCCCAACTCTTCATAGGCGGCGGCGGCGTTAAAGTTGCACAAAGACTCAATGTATGTTCCCTTGCGCTTTGAGGCGGCCTTGAGCCAAGCGTCCTTGCAGGCCTGCCAATCTTTCTTTTGGCCGTAAATGTCGGCGGCCAACATATTGGCGCGCGCTCCAACAATTCCGCCCTTGTTCAAGTAAGGGGTCAAATTGCTCAAAGCCTTTTCTTGCCTAGAAGAAAGCTCGCTGTCGTCGATAAAGGAAGCGTCTTTAGTAAAAGAGTACTCAACAACTTCGATTTTGTCGAGATTCTTGCGAACGATTGAGTTTGAAACGTTGAACCAAACCACATACGCTACAATCGCCGCGATCACGGCGCAAAGAACGCCGACAAGAACCTTAAAGTTCTTTCCCAAGAACTCACCAAGCTTTTGTTCGCCCGAAAGGTTTTTCTTTTCGGCGGCCGAGCCCTTAATTTTTACGATATTGTCTGCCATAATATTCTCCAAACTATATTTACTGTCTAATTCCCAATTCCACCAAAAGGCGCGAAAGGTAGGTTCGCTGGATGCCCAACGAGGCCGCCACGTCCGCCTGCTTTCCGCCCCTTGTCTGCAAGGCGCGCTCAACGTAGTATTTCTTAAACTCGTTCATCGCGTCTTTTAGCGTTTGTCCGCTTTGGGGAACAAATCCCCGCTGCGAAACGGAACTTTCGTCCTTGCCCAAACTTTGGGCTGAAATCTGAAGGTTCCGCGCGTTTATAAGGGGAGGCGTTCCAAGAACGCAAGCCCTTTCTATCGAGTTTTCCAACTCGCGAACGTTGCCTGGCCAATAGTAGTTGTACAAAGCCGCGCTGGCGTCGTCGGTAAAACCCTTAAAATTCTTTTTGGTTTCGCCGGAAAACTTTTGCAAAAAGTATTCCGCCAAAGGCGGAATGTCGTCCCTGCGCTCCCTCAAAGGAGGAATCCTAAGCGGAACAACGTTCAGCCTGTAGAACAAATCGTCGCGGAACTTTCCTTCCTTGACCATAAGCTCCAAATCTTTATTTGTGGCGCACACGATTCTAACGTCGACGCTTATCGTCTCGCTGGAACCGACGCGCTCAAATTTTTTGTCTTGAATGGCCCTAAGCAGCTTTGCCTGCAGTTCCAGCGGAATATCGCCAATCTCGTCCAAGAAAAGCGTTCCGCCGTCGGCCATTTCAAAGCGGCCCTTTCGACAAGAAGAAGCGTCGGTGTAGGCGCCTTTTGCGTGTCCAAAAAGCTCGTCTTCCAAAAGGGACTGGCTTAGGGCCGCGCAGTTGACGCGCACAAAAGGCTTGTCCCGTCTTGGGCTTCGCAAGTGCAGCTGCTCGGCAAAAAGTTCCTTGCCAACTCCGCTCTCTCCGGTAATCAAAACAGAAGAAGTGGTTTTGGCCGCCGCGTCAGCAACCCGCGCCAGGTCAGCGATGACCGCGCTCTTTGCAATAAAAACGTGGTATTCTCCGCCCTGCTTTATGTTGTCGTTAAGCGCAAAGATTGTGTCTTTGGCGTCGCGATAACTGGCGGCGTTGGCGTAGGCGATTCCGGCGTGTTTTGCCAAAATCGTCATAAGCTCAAGGTCTTCGGAACTGAATTCCCTGCCGCCCGTTTTGTTTATCAATTCTATTACGCCGATGAACTCGTCTCCGTTTGTCATAGGAAGCGCGATCATCGTGTTTGTAATGTAGCCGGTTTTGTTTTGAACCAAGTCAAAAAAGCGCTCGTCTTTGTTGGCGTTGCTCAAAACCAAAGGCTTTTTATGCTGGGCCACCCAGCCGGCCAAACTGTTCTTGTCAACGACGATGTTTTTTGCTTCGGCGCCTTTGGGACCCAAAGCCACCGCAAAACGCAAGCTGTCTCCGCCCTTTTGCGCAAGCAACAGCGAAGACGACTCGCATTCTATCAGCTCCATAGCCGATTCAAGGATGTAGGCCATCAAGGCGTCAACGTCGGAAAACTTTAGGTTGATTCCGGCGCTGATGTCGATGAGCGCTTTTAGTTTGTCTGTGTAAACAAGTCCGCCCGCGCTCATCTAGGCTCGCGCTTAGTTGTCTTTTTTGGCGTTAAGCGCGTCGCCCAAAGTATAGGCTCCGTCGTCATCGTTAGAAGAAGAGCTCATGTACTGGCTGATCTCGTCGCGCTGCTGCTTCTTTTTGAATTCGCGAACGCTAAAGGCAACCTGCTCTTTGTCTTTCTTGACGTCGACAACGTAAACGTTGATTTTGTCGCCAACATTGTATTTCTTGACAGCTTCCTCGTAGGGAGTCTCGCGGTCTTCGCTGAGGTTTGACTTGTTGATGAGGCCTTCGATTCCAACAGGAGTCTTGACGAACACGCCAAAGTCAGTGATAGAAGTGATCTCGCCTTCCAATGTTGAGCCGGGCTGATACTCTTCGGCAAACTTCTGCCAAGGATCGTCAGTCAACTGCTTGAGGCCAACCTTGATGCGGCGCTGCTCGGGATCGTTTTCGATGACGACGGCGTCAACTTCCTGGTCAACCTTGAGCTCGCTGCCCGGATGCTTGACTTTCTTTGTCCAAGAAATGTCGTCTCCGTGCAAGAAGCCGTCGATTCCGTCTTCGATAGAAATGAAGGCGCCGGAATTGGTGATCTTGACAACCTTTCCGTGAATCTTAGTTCCGACAGGATATTTTTCGGCGATTGAATCCCAAGGATTCTCGGTAACTTGCTTGAGGCCCAAAGAAACGCGGCCGGCCTGAATGTCGTAGCCCAAAATCATGCACTCAATCTCGTCGCCGATCTTGAGAACGTCAGAAGGCTTGTTGACTTTCTTTGTCCAGCTGAATTCGGAAACATGGGCCAAGCCCTCGATTCCCTCTTCCAACTCGATGAAGGCGCCAAAGTCCGTTAGCTTTGTGACCTTTCCTTTGACGATGTCGTTGACATGGTACTTTTCTTCAAAGTGAACCCAGGGGTCTTCGGCAAAGTGCTTGAGAGAAAGGTTGATGCGCTTTTCTTCGGGGTCAAGGCGGATAACCTTGAGTTCGATCTCTTGTCCCTTCTTTACAAAGTCTTTGGGGCGGGTTACGTGGCCCCAGCTCATGTCGTTGATGTGGAGCAAGCCGTCAAAGCCGCCCAAGTCGATGAAGGCTCCAAAGCTTGTGAAGCTCTTCACCACGCCCTTGACGCTGTCGCCGATTTGAGTTTCGGCAAAGAACTTGTCGCGGGCTGTGTTCATGCGCTCTTCCAAATAGCGGCGGCGGTTGACCACCACGTTGATTTTGTTGTCTGAATAGAGGCGCTCGATATAAAATTTGCCCTTTGTTCCAAGCAAGCTTTCGGGCTTGTCAACCTTCTGGCTGTCAGACTGGCTGATGGGGAGGAACGCGTGAATGTCGCCGCCAAGCGCGACTTCATAGCCGCCCTTAACAACCTTTTCGATCGTTCCGTCAACAACCGTCTTTTCGTCAAACGCCTTGCGAACGTCTTTCCACATTTGCTTGGCGTCGGCTTTTGCTTTAGAAACTTCGGGTCCGTTTCTTCCATCTTTCCTGATGAGGACTACTGTTACCACGTCTCCAATCTTTGGCAAAGAGTCTGCAAATTCTGAGACGGGAATTCTTCCCTCGGACTTGTATCCAATGTCGATAAAGACATACTCGTCCGTTACAGCGATGACTGATCCATCAACAAGCTGGCCGTCCTCAAGAGGCTTGATGTTGATAGACTCCATTAATTGTGTTTGGAATGAGTCCTTTGAATTCAAGGCTTCGTCCTGTTCCACTTCCATCTTTTCCATTTTTTATCCTTTTCACTAGTGAATTTTGCTAAGTATTTTATCACAAACTTCTTCTATAGTCAAGCGGCTCGTGTCAATATAGGTCGCGTCGGGGGCGCGCTTTAGGGCGCCGACGGCCTTGTTTTTGTCCATCTCGTCGCGCTTTTTTATGGCCTCTTTTATCTCTTCCAAGGTCATTCCGCTGACGCCCTGGTCAAAGCGGCGCTGGGCCTGAACTTCAAGCGACGCGTCAAGGTAAAACTTGTATTCCGCTTCGGGGAAGACGACGGTGGTCATGTCGCGGCCCTCGCAGACGATGCTTTGGCTTTTGGTTATCTCGTGCATGCGGGCGTCGGCGATTTTGCGGATTTCGGGGATGGAGCTGACTTGCGAGGTGTTGGCGCTGACCTTGTCCTCGTGCAGGCGGTCCTCCACGTCCGTTCCGTTAAGGATTAGGCGGGAATCCTTGTAGTCAAGGGTGAGCGTCTTGGCAAAGTCGATTACGGCCTTGGGGTCGCTTATGTTTATGGAATTTTCCAAGCAAGCCAGCGTGATGGCGCGATAAAAGCTTCCCGAATTAAGGTAAGTGATGCCCAATTTTTTGGCGATTATGCCCGCGATGGTGCTTTTTCCGGTTCCCGCCGGCCCGTCAATTGCGATGATCATTTTAAGTCCTCCAAAACTATAGTTCATGGGTGGTGGCTTGGCCCAAGAGCTCGTCCACCTCGAATTGCTCGAGGTCGCGCGACTGGCCGGGAGCCATCTCGTTTATGTTTATGTTTCCTATGCGGACGCGGCAAAGGCGCTTGATGGCGGCCTCGCGCGACTCAAAGACGCGGCGGATTTCGCGGTTCTTTCCTTCCAGCAAAACCACCGCCATTCTGTGGCTGTTAAGCTCGCGGGCGCTCTTGGCCTTGTAAAAAACGCCGTCGACGCGCATTCCCTTGGCAAAATCTTCCGCCAAACCGCGCGGAAGCGGCAGGCTTGTGTCCACCACATACTCTTTTTCTATCTCGGCGCTGGGGTGCGAGAGCGTCTTGGCAAATTCGCCGTCGTTGGTAAAAATAATAAGGCCGCAGCTGAACATGTCCAGGCGGCCCACGTTGTAAAGGCGCTCGGAATACTTGTCCTTTAAAAGCTCGGCGGCGACGGGGCGGCCTTTTTCGTCTGACATCGAGCAAACGTAGCCCACCGGCTTGTTGAGCAAAACATAGCGCTTGGCGGTTTCGGCAAAGACAGGCTTTCCGTCAAGAAAAACCTTGTCGCCCGGGCCAACTTTTGTTCCAAGCTCGGTGACGACGGCGCCGTTTACGCTGACGCGGCCGTCCAAAATGATTTTTTCGCTGGCTCGGCGGCTGGCCACTCCGGCATGGGCCAAAAAGGCTTGCAACCGCTCCACGCCGTCGGGCTTTTTGGAATTATCTTGCAAGCTCGAACCTCTCCTGCTCTTCCTGGTCCAGCTTTGGCAAGTCCGCGATTGAGTTGAGGCGGAAGAATTTTAGGAACTCTTTTGTTGTCGCGTAAAGGGTCGGCTTTCCGGGAACGTCCTTTTTGCCAAATTCCCTGATTAGATTGCGTTCCATCAAAAGGCGAATCATGTTGTCGGCGCTTACGCCGCGAATGCCTTCTATCTCGGCCCTGGTTATGGGCTGCGAATAGGCGATGATGCTCAAAGTTTCCATCGCGCTGCGAGAAAGGCGGCCTTCGCTCTTGGAGCCGTAGCGCTCCTTGACCAAGTCCCATATTTTCTTTTTGGGAGTCAAGGCCCAGCCGCCTGTTATCATTTGCAATTCAAGGCCGGAATTTTCCGCCGAATACTTTTGTTTGAGCGCTTCAAGAGCCTTTTGAACGACTTCTTCCGAAAGTCCTGAGATGACCGCGATTGTCTTTTCGGCCAAAGGCTCGCTTTCCAAAAACAAAATGGCTTCTACCAAAGCCGCTTCGTTGTCAAGATTCATTTCCATAATGGACCATTATCGCGCATTTGAGCATAAAATTCAAGGCGCGTCGTTTGCCCTGGGCAAATTGCGCGGTCACTTGAATTTTATGCGCGACATCACTATAATGGCAAAACTATGAAGACATACAATGTAGGAATTTTGGGCGCGACAGGCGCCGTCGGACGCGAAATGCTCAAGATTTTGGAGGAACGAAAGTTTCCTGTCGGAGAATTGAGGCCGCTGGCTTCGGCGCGCAGCGTTGGCAAAAAATTGCAATTCAACGGAAAGGACGTTGAAGTTCAAGAAGCCAAAATAGGCGCCTTCAAGGGCTTGGACATAGTTTTGGGAGCCGCCGCCAATCCCGTGGCCATCGAATTTAAGGACGACATCGTAAAAGCCGGCGCGCTCTTTATCGACAACTCCAGCGCCTTTAGACTGGACGACGACGTTCCGCTTGTAGTGCCCGAGATCAACAAAGATGACATATTCAAGAACAAGGGCGTGATTTCAAACCCCAACTGCTCCACCATCATCACCTTGATGGCGGTCAAGGGCATAAACAAATTGTCAAAAATCACCGCGATGAACGCCGCCACATACCAGGCCACCTCAGGAGCGGGAATCAACGGCCCCATCGAACTGTTCGAGCAAATGGGCGCCCTTTACGACGAATACAAGGCGACTGGAGCCATTCCCAACAAGGGAAAGGACATCTCTTCCAAAGTGTTCCAATACCAAATCGCCGGAAACGTGATTCCGCACATTTCAAGCGCCTTGGACAACGGCTACACAAAAGAAGAAATGAAAATGCAAAACGAAGGCCGCAAAATCATGCACCTTCCCGAGCTAAAAGTGACTTGCACTTGCGTGCGCGTTCCTGTCGTCAGAAGCCACTCAATAGCCGTCACTGTCTACACCGAAAAGCCGCTTGAAGTGGAAGCCGTAAAAGCCCAAATAGCCAAAGAGCAAGGCTGCAAGCTTTACGACGACTTGGAAAACAAGATTTACCCGATGCCAATCGTAACATCCGACCAGGACATCACTTACGTTGGCAGAATCCGCAAGGACTTGATTTGTGACAATGGAATCACCTTGTGGTGCTGCGGCGACCAAGTGCGCAAGGGCGCGGCCACCAACGCGGTTCAAATCGCCTTGGCCTACGCCGGCTTGGAATTCTGACCAAACATTTTCCATAAACGAAAAAAGCGTCCGCGAAAACGGGCGCTTTTTTTTTGCTTGCCTTTTAGAAAAAGTGTGTTAAAATAGAAGATATGAACGACTCGCAAAAAGAGGAACTTTTAAAAAAGGCCAAGGAAATGCTGGCCTTTGCCTACACGCCCTACTCCAACTTTAAGGTGGGAGCGGCGTTGCTTTGCAAAAGCGGAAAGGTTTTTGGCGGCTGCAACATTGAGAACGCCGCTTACGGGCCGTCAAACTGCGCCGAGCGCACGGCTTTTTTTAACGCCGTAAGTTCAGGAGAGCGCGGCTTTGAGGCCATCGCGATTGTAGGCGGCCCAAACGGCCAAATAAAGGACTTTTGCCCGCCCTGCGGCGTTTGCCGCCAGGTTATGATGGAATTTTGCAAGCCCAAAGAATTTATTATTCTCTTGCAAAACGATAAAGGACAAATCAAAGAATTTACGCTGGAAGAACTGCTTCCGCTCGGCTTTGGAGCGGCAAATCTTGAATAAGGAGGATTAGCGGCGAGATTAAATGGACGCAAGCCCAAAATTGAATGTCGCCGCATAAACCGCAACATTCGCGCTCACAACCAAGTTCGCGCGAACAGCGGTAATTATAGGAGTTTATAAAATGCAAAACTACAAAATTAAAATCACATTCCCGTCAGGAAAGACAATCGACGCGCAAAGCGGCGCGACGCCATCGGAATTTTTGAACGAATTTGACGAAAAGCCCGAGAAGATTTTTGCCGTCCGCGTAAACAACGAGCTTTGCTCATTGAACAAGGGCTTGTTCGTCGACAGCTCGCTCGAGCCGGTCTTGATGTCCAGCAAGGACGGAAGCCAGGTTTACCGCCGCACGCTTTGCTTTATCTTGGCCGCGGCCGCCCACGAGCTTGAGCCCAACAACAACGTAATCATCGAAAACTCGTTCGGATACGCCTTCTACTACACTTTCCAAGACGGAAGCGAAGTTCCCGAAAAATTTGTTTCCGACCTAAAGGAAAAGATGGATTCCATCATAAAGAAAAACGTTCCGATAGAAACGCACTTTATCTCTTACGAGCAGGCTTGCCAGACCTTTGAGTCGCTGGGCCTTTTGGAAACCCGCAAGCAGCTTGACTACATTTGCCCTCCCCGCGTCCAGATGAACACAATCGGAGAGTACACCGACTTGTATTACGGACCTATGATGGTCTCAACCGGAACGCTCAACGCCTTTAAGCTGCAAAAATACAAGAAGGGCTTTTTGATTTTGTTCCCCTCAAGCTCAAAGCCCGACACCGTTCCTGACTTTAAGGAATACCCTGTTTTGTTCCAAACCTACGCGCGCGGAAAGCAATGGGGAAAGCAAATCGGCGTCACAAGCGTCGCGTCGCTTAACGAGCTTGTCGGAAAGCGCGAGGCCGACGAGTTCATCAACATTTCGGAAGTCTTCCAAGAAAAATGCATCTCGGACATAGCAAGCCAAATCCACAACCGCGAGACGACCCGCCTTGTATTGATCGCAGGCCCTTCAAGCTCTGGAAAAACCACCAGCGCCAAAAAACTCGCGATGGAATTGCAGGCAATCGGCTACAAGCCCAAGGTCATAAGCTTGGACGACTACTACGTTGGCCGCGACCGCACTCCCAAAGACGAAAACGGAAACTACGACTACGAGTGCCTTGAGGCGCTGGACATCGAATTGATAAACCAAAACCTCTTGGACTTGTTCGCCGGTAAAAAGGTTGAGCTTCCCAGCTACAACTTTGTGACGGGCAGCCGCGAATACAAGGGAAAGACCTTGCAAATCGGCGGAAACGACATTTTGATTATGGAAGGAATCCACGGCCTAAACGACAAGCTGACCCACCTTGTAAAGCCTGAACTTAAATTCAAGCTTTACCTTAGCGCCCTTACCCAACTCAACATCAACGAGCACAACAGGATTTCGACCAGCGACAACCGCTTGATCCGCCGCATCGTTCGCGACAACAACTTTAGAGGAAAGAGCGCGGCGGCCACAATCGCCATGTGGGATTCGGTGCGACGCGGCGAGCGCCTGCACATATTCCCCTTCCAAAACAACGCCGACGCGATTTTGAACACCGCGCTTGACTACGAGCTTAGCGTCCTCAAGGTTTACGCCGAGCCGCTTTTGCGCTGCATCCATCCGGGCCAAAAGGAATACTCCGAAGCTTGCCGCCTCTTGCGCTTTTTGAACGCCTTCCCGCCGATTCCCGCGACAGCCGTTCCCGACCGCTCCATCATCCGCGAGTTCATCGGCGGCAGCGCGTTCCATTACTAGGCCGCTCAGTTGTACTTAAAGGCCACGATGTCGTCGGTGGCCTTGGCTCCGAGCTTTTTTTGGTCGGCTTTAAAGGCCTCGTACTGGCGTTCCTTTAACTTTTTGATTGACTCGTACTTTTGCATGGCCGCGTTAAACAAGGCGCGCTTTTCTTCGGTGACGATTTTGGCCTTGGCCATGTCGTTAAAAAGCTTTTCTTGCTGCTGCTTGATAAAGTTGTAAAATTGCTGGGTTCTCGCTATTTGGCCAAAATCTGTTTGGCCTTTTGTAAGCTCTTTTGTGGCTACATATTGCTGGGCCAGCTGGTCAAGGCCGTCTTGAATTTGCTGTTCAACCTGGACCGCCTTTCCCAACTCAATTTGCGCCTGGTCTTGCTCGTACTTTCTGAGATTTAAAAGCTGCTCAAGTTCAAAGACGAACTTTTTCAATTGGCGCCAGCTCCAGAGGCCTCACCCGCGCCGCTTTGTCCGCCAGCGGCGTTTTGGGCGGAGCCGGCCGCGCGCGCGTCAACCACTTGCGCAACTGTCGGAATGGCGGCGGCGGGAGTTTCGACGTATTCTTCTTCGGGGATTTCGATTCCGGTGAGCGCGGCCAGTTTGTCCAGCGTGTCGCGCATCGGGCAAGCGTCGGTTTCTTCCTGCTTTAAGAATTCTTCTATCTCTTCATGTTTGTCTATCGCTTCGTCAATGGCGGCGCTGGCTCCCTTGGCGTAGGCGCCGGTGGTTATCATAAGCTCGTTTTGCGCGTATGCGGCCATCCACTGGCGGACCTTGCCGCAAGCCTCGCGGGTCTTTTTGCCGGTAACGCGGCGGCTAAGACGGCTTATGCTTGCCAAAACGTCGATGGCAGGATAATGGTAGGCTTGCGCCAACTTTCTGTCCAAAATAATGTGGCCGTCCAAAACGCCGCGCACGGTGTCGGCGATCGGGCCGTTCATGTCGTCGCCTTCGACCAAGACTGTGTAAAAGGCTGTTATCGTTCCCTTGTCGTTGGCGCCCGCGCGCTCAAGCAATTTAGGAATCATGTCAAAAACGCTGGGAGGGAATCCTTCGCGCGCGGGTGGCTCGCCTGCGGCCAAACCAATTTCGCGCTGGGCCTGCGCGAAGCGGGTTACAGAATCGAACATGAGCATCACGTTCTTTCCTTGGTCGCGGAAATACTCCGCTATTGCGGTGGCAACATAAGCGGCGCGCAGGCGGCAAATGCTTGGCATGTCGCTAGTGGCCAAAACAACGACAGAGCGCTTGAGCCCCTCCTCGCCCAAGTCGCGCTTGATAAAGTCAGGCGCCTCGCGGCCGCGCTCTCCTACAAGCGCGATTACGTTTATGTCGGCGTCAGTGTTGCGCGCCATCATGCTTATGAGCGTTGACTTTCCAACGCCGCTTCCCGCGAATATTCCCAAGCGCTGGCCCGCTCCTACTGTAAGCATCGAGTCAATCGCGCGAACGCCTGTCGTTATGCGGCGGGTTATGTCGCGGCGGCTCAAGGCGTCGGGCGCCGGGGCTTGCGCGGGGTAAAGGGTTTCGGCGTTGACGTCGCCCTTTCCGTCGATGGGCTTTCCAGTCGCGTCAACCACGCGGCCCAAAAGCCCTTTTCCTACAGGCACTTGCAAGGAGCGCCCTGAAGCCACAACTTCGGTTCCGACTTCGATTCCGCGAGTGTCGCCAAACGCGGTGAGCTTTACCATTATTCCGTCAATGCCCACAACCTCGGCGAGCATTTCTTTTTTGAGGCTTTCGATTCTAATCGTGCATATTTCGCCAATAGCCGAGCGGGGGCCTTCGCTTAAAATTTCAAGGCCGCTCACCGACTTGACTTTTCCGATGTACAAAATCGTTTCGGTGTTTTGAACTTTTTTGAGATATTTGTCTAAGTTGAATTCTACGTTATACGATGATTTCACGGTCCCCACCCAAAATCGCCGGCGGCGCCTTTTTACGATTCAGGCACGTCCGACTTTGCCACAGTCTTAATCGGAGAAATCTCCATAATCTTTTCTTCGAGCTCGGTAAGCTGGCTGGAGATGCGCGCGTCGATGGCGCCAAAGTCGGTCTCGACAATGCAGCCGCCGCTTTCGACGGTGGAATCTTCCATGACGGTGATTCCTTTAATCGCCTCAACGCGGCCGATAAAGTCTTGTATGTGCTCGGTAGTAAGCTGGACATCGGCAAGGTTTACGCGAATGGTCACGTCGCCGCGGCCCTTAACTTTTTTGAGCGCCGAAAGAACGTTGCTAAGAATGACGCTCTTTTGGTTTTCGCTTATTACCTTTACAATCTTGCGCGTAATCAAAATGACGAGCTCGACGATTTGGCGCTCTGTCTCGTTGAGAATTTCTTCGCGGCGCTGCATGACCGAGTCGACGATTTTGTGCAAGCGCTCAACAAGACGCTGCGCCTCGGCGTAGCCTTTTTGGAAGCCCTCTTCGTGGCCTTGGTCAAAGCCTTCTTTGGAAGAATCGCTCTTGAGCTTTTCTACTTGGGCGCGCGCTTCGTCAATCATTTTTTGCGCTTCGGCTTGCGCGGCCTTTTGCGTTTCTTGAGCTGCGGTCTCGGCCTCTGTCTTTACGATTTGCGCTTGATCAGTCTGGCGCTTTACTTCGGCAAAGGCCGCGTCTTCGGCTTTTTTAACGATTTCGTCGGCTTTGGCTTGCGCGTCGGCCAACATATTTTGCTTTTCGATTTCCCAATTCTTTTTGAACTCTTCGGCCTCGCGGCGCAAGTCGTCGGCTGTGGGTCCTGTGTACTCAGGCTCGGCGACTTCCTCCACCTCTTCCTCAATAGGAGCGTAGTCCTTGTAAAGCTTTAGAGTGACAACGTCTTTTTTGTCGTCCTTAAATTCAAGCGGTCTAAAAACGGATTTAGCCATTTACTTCCCCAAAACTTTAAGATACAAGTTCGTCTTCGCCGGAACGGGCGATAACGATGTCGCCCTTTTCTTCCAAACGGCGGATTGTAGAAACGACCTTCTGCTGAGACTCTTCGACGTCCTTGAGGCGGACAGGTCCCATAAACTCCATGTCTTCCTTGAGCATGCTGGCGGCGCGCTTGGACATGTTGTGGAAAATCTTGTCCTGAACTTCGGCGTCGACGGATTTGAGCGCCTTGGCCAATTCCTGGGTGTCGACTTCGCGAAGAACGCGCTGGATTGAACGGTCGTCGAGCATGACGATGTCTTCGAATACGAACATGCGCTTTTTGATCTCTTCGGCCAAATCCGGATCTTCTTCTTCCAAAGATTCGATGATGGCTTTTTCGGAAGAGCGGTCAACAAGGTTAAGAATTTCAACGATGGATTCAACGCCACCAGCGGCGGTGTAGTCTTCGCTGGACAATGTTGAAAGCTTCTTTTCCAAAACGCGCTCTACTTCGCGCAAAACGTCAGGGCTTGTGCGGTCCATCGTGGCAAGGCGCTTTGAAACTTCGGGCTGAATTTCTTCGGGAAGATTCTGCAAAATTACGGCGGCCTTGGCAGGCTCCAAATACGCCAAAATCAAGGCGATTGTCTGCGGATATTCCTGCTGGATAAAGTTGAGCAAGTGGGCCGGATCCGTGCGGCGGATAAAGTCAAAGGGGCGGACCTGCAAGCTTGAGGTCAAGCGGTTTATGATGTCGATGGCCTTTTGGCTTCCCAAAGACTTTTCGAGCAATTCGCGGGCGTAGTCGATGCCGCCGGTTGTGATGAAGTTTTGGGCGTTCATCAAGTCTTGGAATTCTTCCAAGACCTGGTCTTTGATTTCGGCGTCGATAGTTTCCAAACGCGCGATTTCAAAAGTCAATGTTTCGACTTCGTCTTCGCGCAAGTGCTTCATTATTTCGGAAGAAACGTCGCTTCCGACAGAAACCAAGAAAATTGCGGCCTTTTGGCGGCCTGTGAGACTCTTAAAATCCTTGGCTCCGCCTTTTTTAGATCCGGCGGGCTTTAGCTGAGGCTTTGGAGCGGATTTTGGTTTTGACGCTTCGTCTGACATTTAATTCCCCTACTCGTCCTTTTTTAACCATGCGCTCAAAACCGAAGCGACTTGATCGGGATAATTGTCAATCGCGTTCCTGATTTGAGCCGTGGGCGCCGCCATTTTCTTTTCAAAGGCCTTTCTTTCGCCAGCGACGTCTTTATATATATTTCGGACTTTTCCGAACCTTTCTAAAGTCTCAAGCACACGAATTTCGTCACGAACTTCGGACGGATTGTTGGGGTTGTACTTGGTTCCCAACTTGCGCATGGCCTTTAAAAGCTTGCGTTTTTCGCCCTCGTTGAGGTATTCCATGACGCTTTCGGCGGCCGCGGTGTCCAATTCGCCAAACAAAATGGCGGCCTTTTTCTTTCCGGGAATTCCCTTCTCGGAAGTCATCTCAAAATTAAGTTCTTCTCTGGTCATAGACTTACTCCTCCATCAACCAAGTGCGGATGAGCATCGCGACGTCCTCAGGATGCTCTTTGGCCATAGCGATGGCGTTTTCTTGCAATTCGGCGCGCTTGCGCTCCTCGACCGACATCGTGACTTCCACGCCCTCTTCTTTGGCTTCCCAAAGCGCCTGGTCGCGGGCGGCCTGCTGTTTGCGCAAAAGTTCCTCTTCGCGCAGGCGGCGGCGTCTTTCCATCTCGCGGCTGATAAAGCGGTACAAGATGAACACCGCCAAAATCGCCGCCAAGCCGATCAACACCAAAATTATGGTCAAGCGGGTTTGGCGGGCCTTTAGGATGGCCTCGTCTTCGGCCGCAAATTCGGCGCTGCGGTCAAAGGGAATGTTGGTCACAGTGACCTTGTAGCCCTTGGCGCGGTCGTAGCCTATGGCGCCCTGAACATAGTCGGCGATATCTTCCAACTGTTCCTTGGGAACCGGAGAGTAGTCGCGGACGATTCCGCCCTCTTCGTTAAAGACCGGATTATGGTTTTTGTCGTACTTCTTTTTCCAAATGCCGTCAACGTTGACAGACACGGTGACCTTTCCGTAGCGGGGACTCTCCTCGCGGTGGATCACGTCCTTGTTGAGCGCGTTGTTTTGCGTAACGCCGGTTTCGGTTTGCTTTCCGATTACGTTGGACATGTCGGAATAAACCGGCGGATTTTGGCCTTCGACTCCGGCGGGGCCTTGCGGGTTAAAGCCGGTTCCCTGCCATTCGCGGGTGACTGTCTGGCTGCTTATCGGAAGCGTGTCGCGGAATTCGGAATCGTCGTAAGGCGTGTCAGGATTGTCTTCGCGAATCGTTATCGGGTGGTAGACTTCGGAATCGCGCGTTTCCTTTGAGAAGTCCATGCTGATTTTTATGTTGAGGTCGCGGACGCGGTCAGCCGAAAGGGTGTTTTGCAAGGCCTTTAAGATTTGCGCGCGGTAATGGGCCTCGCCTTCGCGAATCAACTTTTCTTGCTTTTTGACCAAATCAAGGCGGTCGCTCTCGGCCATGCCCTCAAAGTCGTTGATTTGGATTCCTTCGGAATCGGTGATGGTGCAGTTTTCGGCTGTCAAGCCTTCGACCGCGCTCAAAATAAGCTTTTGAATTCCCAAGATTTTGCGGCGGTTTGTGTAAAGGTCGCTCATCGGCTTGGCCTTGATGAGAACGCTGGCCTTTACAGGATCTTGGTCGGCCTTGAAAAGCTTGTCGTCAGGCAGAGAAAGACTAACAAACGCGCTGGAAACCTCGTCAATGGCCTGTATGTGCTGGGTCAAGGCCCGCTCTATAGCGATTTTTTTCTTTTGATTTTGGTCGGCGTCGGTGGTGGACCAGCCGCGGTCAAAGAAGGAAGCCCAAGGGTCCACAACGGATGGAACCAAGCCTTCCGAAATAAGAATGTCCCGCATCTTAATGGCGGTCTTTTCGTCAGGAACGGAAATATAGCCCGCGTCGTTGACGGTTGCCTGGACGTTCTCTTGGTCAAGGCGCGTCAAAATCTGCGCCTGCATGTCGCCTGAAACAGGAGCGTTAAAAAGCCTTACTGTTGTTGGAGTTGAAGATACGCGGAACAAGGCCACCACGGCGACAATTATCGCTATGGCTATGCCAATGATAATTCCTTTTTGAATTTTTGACCACTTGGCCCACGCGGACTTTCCGCTGTCGCCAAGTTTTTTGAGCCATTCGTTCATCATGCCCCTCCCGTGAACGAACTACACGAATTACAATAATATTATTATACAATTATAGCATACTTGTATAAATAATGCAAGAATTTTTTTAAGAAATTTTATAGAAAAAAAATCACTTCAATTCCACGGTGACGGTGGAAAAGCCGAGGGGGCGAAGGAGGCTGGAGATGACTTGCTTTGCGCGGGCGTCGGCGTCGTCCAAAAGGCCTTGAGCAAGAATCTCGTCAGCGGCTTCTTGCTTGGCGGCGTCGATTTGGTCAAAAATCTCTTGCGCGCTTATGCGGGTAAAAAGCCTCTGCTGCTCGTCAAACACTTCCTGCGACTGTATGTCGTTCCCCAGCAAAACCGTTGGCGGAATCAAGACCCGCAAGTCCTTTCCGTTGGAGGAAATTTCGATTTGGCAGTCGCGGATGTTTTCGATTCCGGCACGCAAGACTCCCGAATATCGGACAATGGTAAAGGCCTTGGCAATCGCTCCCCGTTTTTTTATCGTGATTATGTCGCTGTAGCGCATTTTGTAAAGGACAAGCTCGGCGCATTCGGCCAGCTCCCGCTCCACCGCCGCCCTCTTGTTTTGGACCCGGACTTTTTGCAACTTGTTAAAGGCAAAGGCCGCGAACAAAAAGGCCGCCGCCGCGACCAATACGATTGTGACGACGCGCAAAACAACTTTTGTTGCAAGCGAGGCGGCGAATCCGCCTCCAGACTTTTTTTGGTTCATATAATGTCGCGCCTCACTCCGCGTTCTTGACTGTCCATCCGCTTGGAATGCCGTTCTCGCTGTCTTTTGTCCAGCCGCCCGCGGTTCCGACTCCGATTCCTGCGTCCTTTACAAAAGTTCCGCCGGCAGGAACGTCGGTCATCCAATTTTCAAGGCAATTGCTTGCGGAAATATTCGTGGCAAGGCATTTGACGTAAGACAGGCTTGTACACTTATAGAACATCCACCGATAGCAGCCGTAAACCAATGTCTTTGCCTTAAGGACTGGCGCGGTCTTGAGGCCGGAGCATTCGCAGAACATCTGGAAGTAGCAGTCGTCCGCAAGCGTCGTGGCAGGAAGCTCGGGACCTTGAGACAAGCCTTTGCAACGGCTGAACATTCCCTGATAGCAATTGTCCGCAAGCGTTGTAGCGGGAAGCGCCGGCGCGGAAGTTATAAGCTCGCAACTGTCAAACATTGAACTGTAGCAAAAGTCCGCAAGCTCTGTGGCGGGAAGATTGGGCGCCGCGGTCAAGCCTTCGCAAAGGTTGAACATACCGGAATAACAGCCTTCCGCCAGCTCTGCAGCCGGAAGAACAATGTTAAACTTGTCATGGTTTTTGACATGCTTGTTGTTGCAAAACAATCCGTAAAACTCATAGTTGCCGGCAAGCACCGCGCAAGTTTGGTAGGTGTCCGCGTTTTCCAAGCTCATGGCATTGCCGTAAAGGCAGCAGTCGGCGGAACAGTCGATGGAAAAATATTCGCTTGAACTTCCTTTTTCGCTGTTCCCTGTTCCGTTCGCAAAAAGGCAAACCTTGTCTCCGGCGGCGACCGCGATGGTTGCCTTAGGCGGATTGCCGCTTGGCGTTACAGTTTCAAAGCCCCCGCCGTTCTTTTTGTACTTGAATGTTGAAGGCGGATAATTTAAAGTGATTGTTCCGTCGGCGAGCGCTTCAAGGGTAAGCGGAATTGACGGGTCGTCAACCCGCGCCGGCTCCGGCTCCGGCTTGGCGGGCTGATAGCTGGTGCCCTGGTTGTTCCCATAGACAACCTCACCCGGCTGTTTGTCATAATACATCGTGGCGCCGGCAAAGGTCGGAAGCATGCT
>JAFZLA010000027.1 GCA_017551705.1 Treponema sp. | reverse complement strand
TCCGCTTTCCTTACCGTTTTCTTCCCTTCCCTGCTGTTTCCAAAGAACGCCGCTCCGTTTTAGAGCGGTAAAAGAGAATATAGCGCTTGTCGCAAAAAGTGTCAAGAGAAATGCGCCTTTTTTTTGAAAAAAAAATAAAAAATTTTTAGCGGCAAAATTTATCGGTCGAAAGCCCAAAACAGAAGGATTGCCGCATAAGCCGCAACATCCGCGCTCGCAAAGGGCTCGCGCGGACAGCGGTACTGTTAGACACCGTTCCTAGGCGGTTATTTCGGCAAAAAGAGCGCCGGAATCTATGCCGTTGATGACAGTTCCAGCAGGGTGGCTTTTTAGCATGTTGGCGCGGCCGCTTTCAAGGTGCTCGCTTGTGATTCCGTGCTTGATCGAAATGTCCGCCTCCAAGAGCGCGCTAAGATGGTCGGCAAGGCGGACAAGCTTTCCGTCCACCGGAGAGAATTCGGCGCTGTTGTACCTTTGGTTCAAGTCTTCAAAAGTGACGGCGGTCTTTTTTTTGTCAATCAAGACGCGGTTTTCAAATTCGTCGCTGGTCCAGTACATCAGTTCCGCCGAATAAAAGTCTTCCATAAGGGGAACCAACTCGCGGCCTACGATTTCGTCTTCGATGCGCTTTACAATTTGAGGCAGCGCGTCCGTAGCCTGCTTGACGGGACTGATGATGTCGCGCGTGACGGCTTCGGGAAGGTCGTGGAAAAGCGCCGAGAAAAAGTTGTTGTAAACTCTTTTTTGACAAAGGGGAACTCCGCATTCCTTTTGCAAAAGAATTGTTATCGCGGCGACAAAATAGCAGTGGCCCAAAACGCTTGTATTGGGAACGCGCGGGGTTTGGTTCCATCTTCGTTGGAAGCGCAACTGTTCAATCTTGAGCAAAAACTCAAATGGCCGCTGCTTGGTCAAAAGCAGTTGAAGGCCGCGCAAGCCGGAATATTTTGCAAGGCTGGCGTTGAGCTCCTTTTCTATTTTTTCGTATCGCTCGCGCTCGTTGACCAGCTTTAGCATTTGAAGCTCGCGCATGGTCGAATACTTGTGCGCGGCCAAATAGACTTGGCTTGTCAAATAATCTTCTTCGGGAATCGGAATCGACTTGGCCTTTTGTCCAATGTAAATGGTGAACTGCGAAAAAAATTCCTTGTCGTCGATGTAAGGCCTGTATTGGTTGAGAACCCATTCGTTGAGGCGCAAAAACTCTGACGGATATTCGGCCTTGATCAAATCCTGCACCGGAGCCTTGATGTCACAAAGCGCGATTTTTTTAAGCAAATCAAAAAGCGAGGCGTTGATCATCCAGTTCCAATTGATTTTGTTTCCGGCGTCTTCCTCGTACTTTCCGATGATGTAGGCCAAAACCATTTTTTCGGCGGCCTTGTCCATCTCGACCAAGTCAAAGGGGCGGATCAAGTCGTTCCACCGCTCAATTGAGAAAGCTTCGAACATTTTTAAAATCAAGCGGCTGTAGTTTGTCATGAGCCCCTCTGAACGTAAGGCTTTCCGTCGGCCGCGGGAGCGTAGTTCTTTCCGCTAAAGATGACAAGCGCCAACAAGGTTATCGCGTATGGAACGATGTTAAAGACTTCGGTCGGAAGGAACTGGGCGAGGCGCGGGAAAAAGTCGTGCGCCAAAACGGCCAGCGCCGACGCCAAGCCGAACAGGAATGTGGAGCCCACAATTCCAAGCGGCTTCCAGCGGCCAAAAGCCACTGCGGCGAGCGCGATGAAGCCTGTTCCGTTCACTGTGTTGCTTGTAAATTGAATCGACTCGGTCAAAACCATGCAGCCGCCGGCAAGGCCCGCCAAAAAGCCCGAGGCCAAAGTCGCGAACCAGCGCATTCCAAAAATGTTCACTCCGACACTGGCCGCGGCGTTTGGATGCTCGCCGCAAGCGCGAAGGCGCAGGCCAAAGGGCGTTTTGTAAAGAACGAACCAAGCCAACAAGATTACAGCCGCGGCGATCCACAAGGTTGGATAGAAGCCTGTCGCGTCGGGAAGCATTCCCATTTTGAACGGCAAGGTTCTGTCGGCGTGGAAAAATATTTGGCTAAAGAAGATCGTTATTCCGCTTGAAAGAAGATTGATTCCCGTTCCGCTTATCGTTTGGTCTGCGTTGAGGTTTATGGCCGCGTAAGCGTGAATTGTGGTGAAGGCGGTGGCTATCACCGCTCCCATTGCAAGAGCCAGGGCCAAATCCCAGCGGCCGTAGCCAGCCGACTCCATAAAGAAGTGTACCGTGGCAGCGGTAAAGGCTCCGATTCCCATAAGGCCTTCGAGCGCGATGTTGACTACGCCGGACCTTTCGCAAATCATTCCGCCGGCCGCCGCGATAAGAAGGGGCGCGACAATCATTAATATTGAAGGAAGGCTGGAAAAAATCATTTCGCTCCCCCTTTGGCGGCCTTGGCCTTTAGGCGCCAGGCAAAGAACAATCTAAAGCCGGTCTTGAGCGCGATGAAGACTACGACCAAACCTTGTATGATAAAGGTGATTTCTTTTGGAATGTTGTTGGACTGCATCAAGGACTGCGAAGCCTGCAAGAGGCCGAACAAAAGGCCGGCCAAGGCGGTTCCCTGCGCCGTGCAGTTTCCCACAAGAGCCACGGCCATTCCTGTAAAGCCGTAGTTGTCCATGCCCGTTATGACGCGGCCATAGCGGAAGGAGCCAAGCGCCACCACTCCGCCTCCGATTCCGGCAAAGGCTCCGGAAATAGCCATCGAAGCGACAATGCTGGCCACTACAGGAATTCCCGCTGCGCGAGCGGCGTCCTTGTTGAATCCTGTGGCTCGCATGGCAAAGCCTGTCTTGGTTTTTTCCATTATAATATAGTAAATCAAAATTCCCGCCACGCACAAAAAGATTCCGGCGTTGAGGTTTGAGTTGTTAAAAAGCTTTGTCAAAAACGAAACTTTGAGCGAGGCGGTGGCAGGAAAGTTTGGCGTCTTAAAGGTGTTGGCTCCGGGAATGGCGAGCGTGACTATGCGCGAAAGGTAAAGCGCGATGTAATTGAGCATGATGGTCGAGACGACTTCGGAAACTTCAAAGCGGGCCTTGAACCAACCTACGATTCCGCCCCAAATCGCTCCGCCAATCGTGGCCAAAAGCAAGGCGAGCGCCACTTGAAAAAACGACACTTGCGGAAAATACAAGGCGCCCAATTGCGCGATTGTCATTCCGATAATGTACTGGCCCTCGCCTCCTACGTTGAACAAGCCGACCCTTGACGCAAAGGCCATCGCAAAGCCGCAAAAGATGAAGGGGACGGAATAGTTGAGCCACTCGCCGATGTAGCGGGGATTCCATTTTCCGTTGTTGAGGTTGAAGCCGGTCATCGACTGAAAGAGCGCCTTGTACATTCCGCCGGGATTGCGGCCGACCAAGGCTATCAAAATTGTGGCGAACAAAAAGCCCAATATTATTACCAAGACGCTTATCGCCGCGTCAGACTTTATCAAAAAGTTGTAACAAGAAAGGGGCTTGCTCTTTAGTTCCTTGTTCATGCTCCCTCCTCCGAAAATGATTTTCCGGCCATCATCATTCCAATTTGACGCTCGTCAACTTGGCCGGCATTGTATGTTCCAATTATTTTTCCTTTTGAAATCGTGGCGATTCTGTCGCAAAGGTTCATGATTTCGTCAAGCTCAAAGCTGACCAAAAGAACGGCCTTGCCGGCGTCGCGCTCGGCGATGATTTTTTTGCGGATGAACTCAATCGCGCCTACGTCAAGGCCGCGGGTGGGCTGGGCAAAAATCAAAAGGCTTGCGCCCATGCTAAGCTCGCGCGCGATGATAAGCTTTTGCTGGTTGCCGCCCGACATGGCGCCGGATTCCGCTCCGTCCTCGCCTCCCCTTATGTCAAAGGCCTGGGACAATTCTTGGCCGTTCTTTTCCATCGCGGCCTTGTCCAAGAAAATTTTGTCCTTTACAAAGGGCGGCTTGTAATAATTTTTGAGCGCGGCGTTCTCGCCAACGGTGAACTCTGACACAAGGCCAAAGCGGCGGCGGTCCTCGGACACGCAGGCCATTCCCATTTCTATTCGCTCGCGGATTGAAAGGCTTGTGATGTCCTTGCCGTTAAAGATTATTTTTCCGGCGGACGGCTTTGAAAGGCCTGTGAGGGCGGCGACAAACTCGCTTTGGCCGTTTCCGTCAACGCCCGCGATTCCAAGGATTTCTCCGGCGCGGACTTCAAGGCTTAGGTTGTCGACGGCGGTTATTCCGCGCGAATTTTGGACGCTGAGGTTTTGGACTTGCAAAACGGTATTCCCGATTTTGGGAGCGGCTTTTTCTATATGAAAGTTTACCGCCCTTCCCACCATAAGCTCGGCAAGCTTTTCTTCGCTTGTAGTTGCAACGTCGACTGTGTCAATCATTTGGCCGCGCCTTAAAATCGAGCAGCGCTCGGCGACGGCCTTTATTTCGTTAAGCTTGTGGGTGATAAGCAAAATCGTCTTTCCTTCTTTTTGAAGGAGGCGGATTATGTCCATAAGCTCGTCAATTTCTTGCGGGGTCAAAACGGCCGTCGGTTCGTCAAAAATAATTATGTCAGCCTTGCGGTAAAGCACTTTTAGGATTTCTACCCGCTGCTGCATTCCGACCGTTATGTCTTGGATTTTTTCGTCAGGATTTACCTTGAGGCCGTACAAGTCGCTAAGGGCCTGCGCCTCTTTTTTGGCCGCCTTTAAGTCCAGCAAGCCAAATTTTGTCTTCGGCTCCGCGCCCAAGACGATGTTTTCGGCCACAGTGTAGTTTTGCACCAACTTAAAGTGCTGGTGGACCATTCCGATTCCCAAAGCCGTGGCGTCGTTAGGATTTTTTAAATGAACTTCTTTTTGGTTGATTTTAATTATGCCGGAATCCGGCGTGTAGGAGCCGAAGAGAACCGACATAAGGGTGCTCTTTCCGGCTCCGTTCTCTCCCAGGAGGGCGTGAACCTCGTTCTTTTTGACGCGAAGCGTTACGTTGTCGTTGGCCAAGACATGCGGGAACCTTTTTGTGATTCCCAGCATTTCCACGACCCATTCAAGGTTGGAATTTTCCAATTGTCGCGCCCTCCCGCAAAAGAATTAATTAGTCGTCGATGGCGCCAAGTCCGTCAGGAACAAGGC
>JAFZLA010000026.1 GCA_017551705.1 Treponema sp. | reverse complement strand
GGCTTGGGGCGCCTGCGAGGATTCTGCGGCGGAGCCGGCAGCAGAGCTGACGGCGGAGCCGGCGGCAGAGTTGGCGGCGGGAGCGTCCTGAGCGGCTGTCTGTTCGGCGGCCTCATCTGCTCCAGCGTCTTGCGTCTTGTTTTTATTCTGCTTTTTTTCTTTTTTATTTTCTTTTTGCTTCTTGGGCTCTTTTTCTTTTTTGGCCTTTTTTTCTTTTGCAGGCTTTTGTTCGCTTTGGCTTTCTTGAACCTGAACTTCAGAGCCGTCTTTCTTGGCCTTTTTTGCGTAGCAGAGGCCGCCAAAAGCCAGAGCCGTCAAGGCTATTGCCAAAAGTCTTTTTTTCATCTTTCATCTCCGTTTTGGTCAAGAAGGTTCTGGGCCTCGGCGGCGGATTTTTTGAGCCGTTCCAAAGCGTCCATAAAGGCTTTGTCAACCGAAGGAGCGGCGGCCTCCAGCTCTTGGTTTGCAAGAACGTCAAGCGGCGCGTCTTGCTTGGACTGGGCGGGCAGCTCTTGCGAAAGGCCTTGGCCGTCCGCCGACTGTTCCTGCATAGAGCGCAAGCCCATCGCGTTCTCCAACTCGTAGCGGCGCAAGACTTTTTCGTAGTTCTCTTTGGAAGAAAGGTAGCTCTCGCCTGTCTGCTGCAAGAGGTACAAAAGCTTTTCTTCGCGCAGGCGCTGGTTGATGGCGTCAAGGCGGTACTTGGCGTCCACGGCCTTGGGGTCCTTGGGGAACTCGTCAACAACGCGCTCGTAAAGGGGCCGGGCCTGCTCAAAGTTGTAGCCGGCGTAAAAGCATTCGGCAATCCAAAAAAGCGCCGACGCGTACATTTCGTTGCGGGGATACTGGTGGCAAAAGTCGCTTAGGGTCAAGACGGCGTTGTCAAAGTCTCCCAGGTAGTAAAGGCTTCGGCCCTGCTGGTACTTGATCAAGGGAGCGTAGCGCGAATGCGAATAATTGTTCAAAAAGTATGTGGAATCGGACAAGGCGGCCTTGTAGCCCTTGGAGAAAATCTCGGCCATGATGAGCATGTAAAGGCTGGAGTCGCTTTCGTTTTGCGGGTCGCTAAGGGCCTTTCTAAAAAGCATCACGGCGCTTTGGTAGTCGGCGTTCGAATATGCGTTGTAAGCCGCTCCCAAAAGGGCGGTATCCCCTTCGTCGTAGCTTGCCGGCTTTACCCTCGCCGCCCCGTAATCATAGGCAAAAAGGCCAAGCGAAAGGGACGCGCCAAAGGCCAAGGCAAGCGTCAAAAGGCTTTTTACAAAATTCTTCACTTTTAATTTCTCCAACCAAGGGAACCGTTAAAGAAGGCCGAGCCCGACACAACTATGTCCACCCCGCTTTGCAAAACGGAATCCAACGTTTGGGCGTTCACGCCGCCGTCAACGGATATTTTATAGTTCAAGCCAAGTTCGGAACGGAGCGCAGCCAATTCCCTAATCTTGTCCAAACATTGGGGAATGAGCTTTTGGCCGCCAAAGCCCGGCTCGACAGACATTATCAATATAATATCGGCAAATTTGAGCGAATTCTTCAATGTTTCTATGCTGGTGGCGGGTTTTACGCTGATTCCGGCCTTTTTGCCAAGGGAACGGATTTTTTGCAAAAGCTGGGCTTCGTTTCCGCAGGCGGCCTCTTGGTGGAAGGTTATCCAATCCGCTCCCGCCTTTGCGAACGACTCAATTTGCCGCTCGGGGTTTTGGACCATAAGATGCACGTCAAAGGGAAGCGTTGTAAGCGGCCTGATGGAGCGGACCACGACCTGGCCGAACGAAACTTCGGGAACAAAGGCCCCGTCCATCACGTCGATGTGCACGACGCCCGCCCCGCCCTCTTGTATTTTTTTTACCGATGCCGCCAAGTCGCCAAAGTCGGCCGACAGCAGCGACGGCGCCAAAATTTTATCGCTCATTAAACGCAATTATAATAGCAAAAAAAATTATTTGCAATACAAAACAGGCTCCCAGTTGCGGCGCTGCCGGTCGGCACCGCTCGATATCGTCGCTTCACACATATTGCGCCTTGAAACTATTGTACTCTGCCGCTAAACGCGGCAGGCGCAATATGAGTGCTGCCGCCGGCCGCTCCGCGCCTTCGTGCCTGTTTTTATCGTAAGTTTTACCTATAAATTCCGTCCGTATATACGGGAGAGGAACGCAAGGCGGGAGGCGCGGGCGGGGGTCAGCTGGGACAGGTCAAAGCGCCATGTCCAGTTGGTTCCCACAGTGCTGGGCGCGTTCATGCGGCCCTCGTCGCCCGCTCCGATGATGTCCTGGACTGGAATCACCGCGATTTTGGCCGAGCTTGCGATGGCGGCCTTTACAAGCTCTTCCCGCAGCTGGCCCGAATCGCTCAGGGCGCGGGCTTCGGCCTCTTCCATCTGGCGGCCAAAGGCGTATTGCGCAACGATTTGAATCACCTCGCCGCTGGCAGCGTCAAGCCAGCCCTGCATGGTCTGGTTGTCGTGAGTTCCTGTGTAGACGGCGCAATTGGGGCTGAACATGTGCGGCAAGAAGGGGTTTACCATTCCGTTGTTTTTGGCCTCGGTTGGGTCAAAGGCAAACTGCAAGACCTTCATTCCAGGAAGTCCCAGTCCGTCGCGGAGCGCGCGCACGCCGTCGGTAATGACTCCCAAATCTTCGGCGATAATCGGAATGTCGCCCAAGGCTTTTTTAATCGACTCAAAGAGCGCGGCTCCCGGCCCCGGAATCCATTTTCCGTTGATGGCGGTGTCCTCGCCGTAGGGAACCGACCAATAGGCCTCAAAGCCTCTAAAGTGGTCGATGCGCACGCAGTCCACAAGGCTCAGGCAGCGGCGGATGCGCGAAACCCACCAGCAATAGCCGTCCTTGGCCATCTGGTCCCAGTCGTACAGCGGGTTCCCCCACAACTGGCCTGTCGCGCTAAAGTAGTCCGGCGGAACTCCGGCAACGGCCTTTGGCGTTCCGTCTTCCTCCAGCTGGAAAAGCTTTTGGCTGCCCCAAACGTCTGCTGAATCTGGCGCAACAAAAATCGGGATGTCGCCTATGATTTTTATTCCCTTGTCGTTGGCGTATTGCTTTAGCCGGCCCCACTGGCAGGCAAAGAAGAACTGGCGGGTCTTTGTGCGCTCTATTTCTTGCGGGTGTTCCGCGTTCCACTTGGCCACGGCTCCGCTCTCGCAGGAACGCAGGCCCTCCGGCCAATACTTGAACCAAATGCCGGCGGTCTTTTCTTGCGCGGCCTTTGCGTCGTAAAAAGCCTTTATGGTCATAAAGCTTGCGTAGTTGTCAAGCCAAACTGCGTTGTTTTTTTTAAAGGTTTCGTAGGCGACGCGGTCTTTTTGGGAACAGTTGTTTTGAAAATAATCGGCCGCCGCGTCCAAGACAGGATTCTTCCAGTAAACCACTCCGCCAAAGTCGACAGGCCCGGAGCTTTTAATCCATTCCGGAGGAACGATTGAAGCAGGGTCCGCCCAGCCCCTCTTGGCCAAATCTTCAAGGTCAATCAAAAGAGGATTGCCGGCAAAGGTCGAAAACGAGGCGTAAGGAGAGTCGCCGTAGCCAGTGGGCCCAAGAGGCAGGATTTGCCACAAGGTCTGCCCCGCCTGTGCCAGCCAGTCTATAAATTTATAAGCCTCCGCTCCCAGGGTTCCAATCCCCGCCGAGCCTCCAAAGCTTGTCGGATGCGCCAAAATGCCGCTAGTTCTGTTCTTAGTCATGCCTACATTCTATAGCGTTTCGATTTTTTTTGCTAGTAGGAATTGTTGGCCTCCGCGCCTTGCTCCCGTTTGTCGGAGTTGGATATTAAAAAAAAAATTGCGAATTGTTGCGGAAATTTTAAAATTTTTTGATAAAAATGTGTATCTTATATGTGGACAGAAAAACATTAAAGCAAACACAAAACTTGCTTTTTTGCGAAAACTGTTGTATATTAAACAAGGAGGCTGTTATGGCAACATCAAGCATTTATACAGACTTTGCGATAGATAAACTTGAAGACGCTCAAAATTTTGCAGCGGCTCTTGAAAAAGCCGAACGACAGCCTTTAAACCATATTTCCTCGACCAACATAAAAGAGATAACGGACCCAAAAGAAATTCAAAGTTTTTTTGGGGCCGCCTCTAAGTGACATTCAATAGATTTACGCTTCTTGATTTGCTGAGCATTCTTGGCGAAGAAAAAGTTCAAAAGTTAATTTCCTCTTTTTCCTGCCCTAAAAATGGCGAAATTTGCCAATTTATAAACAACAATGCCACAAATTTTGCAAAAAGGAAAATAACAGTAACACATCTTATTCTTGACGATGCAAAAAGATTTAGAGCGTTCTTTTCTCTGACACACAAACCGCTCTCTATCTCGGAAGAATTTCTCACAGGAAAAGCGAAGCGAATATTTGAACGATACACAAGCTACAATCCGTTGTCAAAACGTTATGAAGCGTCCGGGTTCCTAATCGCCCAGCTTGCGAAGAATTTTTCTTATGATGACGACGAATTGTCCGGCGATTCGCTTATAGAAACAATAATTCAAATTCTTTTGCCAATTCAGCATGAGATAGGCGGACGGATTTTGTATCTTGAATGCGACAAAAGCAAACCAAAATTGTTGGATTTTTACAAACGCAATAAATTTGAACCATTCAAAGAACGCCATGACAACAAAGACGGCGTAACATATGTTCAAATGCTTAGAGTCTTGTAAAATGTCAAGTTTTTTTAATTGACTATACCCGCCCCGCCCCCGCAATTTTTTTGCTTTGGCCAACATCGGCGGCCAAGCAAAAATTTGCGGGGACGGTGGAGCGACCAAGAGCGGTTGGACTAGGCGGCAGCGTACTTGAAAATTTCACGTCACAACCATTCTTTCTTTTTCAAGGCGTTTAAATAGTTCTGTTTCAAATCTCTCAAATTTCCAAAGAAATTCATTTCTGATTTTGAAAAAGCATTATTTTCAATCTTAAGTCTGACAAGCTGCATTGTGCAAATAAAATCGGCAACTTGAAAAAGTTTGTAATCTGACGGCATCACTTTTCTAAATACAGGATTCTGCAAAAGGATGTTAAAAACAGATGCCAAGAGTTTGCTCACTTGGATTTGGCCGTTGTCGTAATAAATCTTAACATCATCAAAAGATAAGAACTCATCGTACCGTTCATTAATAAATTGTGAAATCAGTTTTGCGAGTTTTCCTGTAGATTCAACAGAATCCGCAATATGCTTTTTTTCGATGCAAAAGCATTTATACTTAATTTCAATTGAACGAATAAAGGCCATCATTTTGTTGAATATTTTGTGCCGTTCAAAAATATCCATGTCCTTATAAATTTCTTCCTTGCGAATGATTGGGCCTGTATGAATGCAAAAGTTTTCAAGTCCAAGATGCGAAAGCTCTGCGTCAAGCCGTTCAATCTGCCTTTGGATGTCCGCCGCTTGATTATGAAAAACCATCGCAATTATGTAGTATGGGGAATGAGCGCTGTAGTCGCCAAAATCACCTGATTCGTCAATAAAAATGCTTAACTCTTTCAACTACGCTCCCCCAAAAAAAAAGGCGAGGAACTTCCTCGCCGGTAGATGGACCTGGGTCTTTCGACCAGCCCAATGATTTTATTTTACCATATTATGCATTTTTGTCAAGCCATTTTCTGCAATAAAACAGCCGAACGGTGGCAAAGTCAAGCAAAACTCTCGTCCACCCAAAAACTCCGCCGCATGCCCGCAACATTTTTGCTTTGGCCAACATCGGCGGCCAAGCAAAAATGTTGCGGGAGCGATGGAGCGAGCCGTTAATGAATGACCTGCGCCGCTTCGACGCACCACAACAATATCAAAAAAAGTAAACCACAAACCAACGCAAAAAAAATCATTTTTTTTCCAAAAATTTTATAAAAAATCTCTTATCGTGTGTACCTTATATGTAGACGAAATTCTTCGTCAAACTTATTTTTACGAGGTATCAACATGGAAACACTATTGCAAAAAAAGCCGGTCGAACAGCTTACCTTTGCCGACGACGGAATGTTCCAAGCGGTGCTGCGGGATCCGCAAATTTGCGCCGAGCTCGTGGAACTGCTTTTGGGAATCAAGGTCAAGCGCGTGGAGTATCCAGAGCTTGAGAAAGTCATCGAGCCGTTCTACACGACCAAGGGCGTGCGGCTGGACGTTTATCTCAAGGACGAGGACAAGGTCATCGACGTGGAGCTTCAGTCCTACGAACAAGAGTCGTTGGGAAAACGGACGCGCTACTACCAGAGCATGCTTGACATGGACGCGCTGATGAAGGGCGAGGACTACGAAAACCTAAAGGAAAGCTATGTTCTTTTCATCTGCAAGTACGACCCGTTCAAAGACAAGAACGGAAAGCCGTTCGGCCTGCCCCGCTACACCTTTAGGAACTTCTGCGAGGAAAACAATCTTGTGAATTTGGATGACAAAAGTCTCAAAATGTTTTACAATGCAACT
>JAFZLA010000004.1 GCA_017551705.1 Treponema sp. | reverse complement strand
CTGATTCCAATCGCGCCAAAACCGTTCTTTACAGAAGGGCAAGAAGCGTGGGGTATCGCCACAGACGGAATTATTCCAGTGGTCATTTTTTCTTCGCGGGCAATCAAAGCGTCCAACGCTTCCTTGCGGTCAATGCCGCAGCCGCCGCGCGAAAAAAGCTCGACCATTTCTTCAAACAATTCGTCTTTGTCGGAACTTTCGAGATTGACGCTTATAAGCTCGGGCTTGAAAAAAGTTTCCAACATAAGGAACGTCTTTACTCCTGGACAGGATTGTCAACGCTCTGCTCTGGGGCCTTCTTTGAAGAAGAGTCGTCAAGCTCCTTCCACCATTCAAAGCCCTCGGCGTTTTCGCCTGTAGTCGTGTCAACAGCTTCCTGAACTTCGGTAGAAAGGGTCTGCTTTACGGCAGGCTTTCTGTTCAAGCGGGCGATAAAGAAGGCGTCCAAAATAAAGAGAACGACCAAAACAAAAGTTGTCTTGCTGATGACGCTGGCAGACCTAGAGCCAAAGGCCGCGCTGCCCGAGCCGCTCAAAAGGCCGCCAAGTCCGCCGCCCTCGTCGTTCTGAATCATAACCAAAAGAACCAAGAGAACGCAGATAATCACAAAGGCGACCATCAAAATTGCTTTTACAACACCCATATTTACTCCAAAAATAATTTTCGATTGTGAGTAACTATTATAGTGAAATCGCGCATTTGTTTCAATAGTTCGGTTAAAAAAAAACGCCGCGCTGGCGCGGCGTTTTTTTCCGTAAAGGCCTTGCAAGCCTAAAAGGCGGGCCGTTTACTCGTTGCAAATGGGCTCAAAAGTTTCGGCCTTGAGCGACGCTCCGCCAATCAAGCCGCCGTCGATGTCGGGCTGGGCCAACAAGTCTTTGGCGTTGCTGGCTTTCATAGAACCGCCATACTGAATTATAGTCTCGTCGGCAACCTTTTGGTTGTAAAGCTTGGCGATGTAGTTGCGGCAGAACTTGTGGATAGCCTCGGCGTCTTCGGGAGTGGCAGTCTTTCCGGTTCCGATGGCCCAAACAGGCTCGTAGGCGATTGTCACTTTCTTCATCTGCTCTTCGGTGACTCCGGCCAAGTCGGCGCTAAGCTGGAAGGCGCAAACCTGCTCGGCGTTTCCGGCCTCGCGGTCGCTGAGCAATTCGCCGATGCAAAGAACAACTTCCAAGCCTTCGTTAAGGGCGCGGCGAACCTTTTTGTTGATAAGCTCGTCCGACTCGCCGATTTCGTGGCGGCGCTCGGAGTGGCCCAAAATTACCGACTGGACTCCCAAGTCCTTGAGCATTTCGGTAGAAACTTCGCCAGTGTGGGCTCCGTTGGCTGTAGCGGCTACGTCCTGCGCGCCGAGCAAAATGTTGCTTCCTTTAAGAACCTGTCCGACGGCGTCAAGGTAAACGAAGGGAACTCCGACCATAAATTTGTTGGTCTTTCCCTTGAGGGCGGCAACCAAGTCCTGGGCCAACTTTACGGCCTCGGCCTTGCTTGTGTTCATCTTCCAGTTTCCTGCGATATAATGCGTTCTTGCCATAGTAAAAACTCCTAAAAAAATATTTTCGCCAGGGAGTCGCGGCCCCCGCGCGATTTTGGCCATTCTAGCAAAAAGCGCGGATTTTTGCAAGGACAGAAGGCGTGGCAACATTTCTGCCGCGCCCCCTTCTTTGTCTTGCAAAATTTTTAATTATACCACGTTTTTTCGTATATTTTTTAAAGTATTACTTTAATGTTTTTGGCGGAAAATTTGGCTAATATAGGGCGCAAAGGAGTATTTTATGGATTTACTATTTTCAATTTCAAATTCTGTGACACAGGAAGAATGGGAAAAAGCTTATGAGGAAAGCCTTTATCTGGCCGACAAGCTTGGTCTTGCGGACTGGGAAAGGTTTTACTACAAAGGAGTTCGCCACTATGCGTATTGCAAGGTCAAAGAGCAAGCAAAAATGGAATTTGGCGAAGAAGAACATTTTTTGCGGGCCTGCTCTGAATATAATCATATATGCGGCAGAAACTACATCAGGCTTGACAGGAAATTAAATAAACATAAATACAAAAAAAATGCGGGGCCTGCAATTTTGGAAGAAATAGATTCTTACACAAATGTGAACTCCAAGCGTTTTGAAAATCAGACCAGCCACTACCACTATGAAATCTGGGGCGGCTATTATTACATTAGGGTTTTGGCGATTCTATGCCTTTTGGAAGGCCGGCTGAAAGAAAAAGTATTTATATATGGAGAGGTTGGCAAAGAGGACTTTGAAGCGGCGGTTAGCATTGCAAACAAGTATCTCAAAGATCCTATTGAAGTTTCTGCCCGCTGTGATTATAAGAGGCTGTATGAAATTGTAAAAACGATTGACATTCCGGACGAAGAAAAACTTAATCTTATGGAAAACGCGTATCTTGGAGAAATAGACCTAAATTACAAAAGCTTTATTGAGGCAAGATTTGATAAAACTGTAATAAATAAATTTTGGAAAAAAAGGTTCAAAGATTGCGATATTCAAGATGATGAATTCAAAGAAACTCTTAAAGCATATCTATCTTATGGCTTTGATTTTAAGGATTTGTTTACATACATTTCTTTTGCAAAAACAAGAGAAAAATGCTTAAAACTTTTGGAACTGGTAATTAGAATAGAGAACAACAAAGATAAATTTTCCAAAGCGCTGGGACTTACCAGAGACCCGAAAGACAATGGTGTTAGAGGATTTTCTTTAGAATTCCGTCGTTCATTATTTGGTCCAAAATGCACAATAGATGCTACATATTCATTTGATGATTATGTAACCGAGCTTTCAAAACATTTTGGCGAACAGATTGATGTCAGAGACTTTTTGAAAGAAAAAATAAAAGATGAAGATGAGGAGGGTTTCATTTTAAGACTAAAAGACTTTGCTGATAATGAAGAAGATGATTATTATTATTCCAAAGATGAAAGAAAATACGACATCTTTCATTCTCCGCTACTCATTCATTACAAAACTGGCTACACAATAACACCTTTTCTCCTTGGCGAAATAAAAGAAGTTGTAAAAAAGAGCAAAGAATTGTTGGCTGGCAAAGAGTTTAAGGAAATCGAAAAAAAAGAAACTCTTGAACAAATCTATGACCTAATAGACATGAACCCCAATTTTCCTGTTCGTGACATAGACTGGCGACATGCGATTGATTTTTTTTACGCACATTCTGATGCAGTAAAACGCTATTACCCTCTGTTCCGTATGAAGCTTAAGTGCTTTTCATTGGAAGAAAGCATTGCAAAAGCCTTGTTTTTGAACGACGAGTTCTTTGAATTTTGCAAGGGATTGTGATTTTTTGGAGGATTGAAAAAATGAAGTATAATTGGATTGAAAGCATGTTCCCGACGACAGCGACATGCGGCGTGTCAATATCGCGAACAATTACGCAGGAAGAATGGGAAAAAGTTTACGAAGAGACTCTTTCGTTGGCATGTGATTTGGATTTATGCTCTGTGGAAGATATTGATTTTCATGGATTTAAGGCAAAATGTTTTGCGCGGCCAAAAGAAATTAAAGAAAATTATTTTGGCCCCGTTCAGTATTGGAATGCGGATGGATTGTATTCGGAGCGCGTGGGAGTGGCGCCAGTAAAGTTTTTTCGCAAACTTAACGACGACGAGCGCGGCCAGCCAAAGGGCTCGGCGTTTTTAGGATATGCCTATGACGACGAATCCTTGTCCTATAGCATCCTTGGAGACCAACTTGAAGTTCCACATTATATATCAAGCATTCTTGCGCTCGCTTTTTTGATAGAGGCGCGCTTGCCGGACAAAGCTTTTGTTTACGGGGACTTTGATTATCCGTTGGCGGTGGAAGCCGTTGAAAAAATCAACAAGCATCTTAAGGATAAAATCGAGCTGCCAATTATTTGCAGGCCAGAAGCGCTCATGGCTTTGATAAAAGAAACAGACTATTCAGAAAAAGAAAAGCTTGAGCTCTTCAAAAATACATGCATAAAGCAAACTGCTCAAAAAAGAGAGCCTGCGATTCGAGAATATGACGTGGAATGTGCGGCAGAGCTTTTTAATTATAAGAAGGGGAATTCCATAGCCCCTGAGCTGTTGAAACTCTTAAAACAAACTTTTGACATGTTGGCTGCCGCCAAAAAGCAAAACGGCTACAAAATTCTTTCTACCATTCCGCCAGCTCAACAAATCAAACGTCTGGCTTTGCAAGCAGGCTTTATTCCGATTTGCGATGTTGATTGGAAACACATAATCGACAATTTTAACAAACGCAAAGACAGCTTTGAGCGTTACTATCCTTTGTTTATGGTAAGCTGCGAATCATACAGTTCCTCAAGCAACATAATTCGCTCTTTGCTCATAAACGACGATTTGTATGAATTTTGCAAGGAACAAGGCTTTGTGAGCTAAAAATGGTTTGACGATATACAAAACAACAAAAAAACGAATTCCTACTGTAAGCCTAACCTGCCCACGGCTCGCAGTAGGCCAACCAAATAATCGGAAGAACCAAAAAATGCTTGACAGCAAGGAAATTTTCCGATATATTATAAGAGCAATCGCAAGATTGCATGGATAGGACGCGCGTCCTGGGTCCATCGAAAGGCGGGGAATTACCCCGCCATTTTTTTTGGAGGGGAATTATGGCCAAAAGTGAGCTGAGCATTTTTATTGACGAGTCCGGCGATTTTGGCCCGTTCAAGCCTCATTCGCCAAACTATTATGTCGCGATGATTTTTCACGACCAAGAAATAAATATTTCCGAAAACATCAAAGCGCTGAACTTTCAACTGGAAAACATCGGTTATCCAAATCATACCGTCCACACAGGGCCAATTATTAGAAAGGAACTCGCTTACAAAAACGACTTAATGGAGAACCGCAAAAAAATATTCAACGCCATGTTTCACTTTATAAGAAAAGCGCCAATTCATTACATTTGCCCCAAAATAAACAAAGCCGAATGCGAAGATTCAGAAATAGCTTATATAGCAAAACTTTCAAAATCGATTTCCAACGAACTCAAAAGGAATTATGACTATTTGAACTCTTTTGACTTAAAAATAGTCTATTATGACTTTGGCCAGCCAGGGCTGACAACAGTAATCACTTCAATCTTTGCCACGCTTTTTACTAATGTTGAATTTCGCAAGGTTCAGCCTGCGGAATACAGACTGTTCCAAGCCGCTGACTTAATTTGCACGATGGAACTTACCAAAGACAAAGCCGACAAAAACCAGTTTTCAAAATCAGAATTGGAATTTTTCCACTCGCCGCGCGATTTTAAGAAAAACCTTTACAGGCAATTGGAAAAGAAAAAACTATAACCCTGCCCAGCCCCGCTCCGGCGCAAGCCTAGCCTGCAAACCATTGAAAAAAAATCCCCCAAAACAAAAACACCCGTATAGCCCGTTTTTTATAAAAACAAACTTTTTTCAAAAAAAGGCCAAAAATATTATAAAAAAACTCCTATCATCTGTATCTTATATACGGACGGAAAATTTTCCCCCAAAAAATAATTTTACAAATAGGAGTGAATTTATGAATGAACAAAAAGAAACATTAAGGCCGACGCCGACGGCAATCTTGAACCCGCGCCTGGACGTAAACTTTAAGGCGCTCTTTACGCAAGGAACAAGGGGGTCGTACATCGCGTTGCAGTCGTTCCTTTCCAGCGTGCTGGGGCGCAAAATAAAAAACCTGGCTTTGGCTCCCAACGAACCGGCCGTCGAAACAACGTCCAACATGCAGATGGCGTTTGACATTGCCGTGACCTTTGACGACGGCGAACAAGCCGACATAGAAGTCCAAGGCCGCGAGTACGACTACGACTATTCAGTCAGGGCGGAGATTTATGCCGCCCGAATGCTGAACAACAGCGCCAAAAAAGGCGACAACTACAATAACAAAAAGGACGACGACGCAGGCAAGGACGACGGCGACAAAGAAAAAAAAGCTAAAAAGATTCCAAAAGTTTACCAAATTTCCGTGCTCAACTTTCACTTTAAAAAAGGTGACAAAAGCGAAATGTTGTGGTACACTATGAGAGACCAGCACGGCGGCGAGCTTGCCGGGCGGCTCAACGTTATTTTCATCGACCTGCTGACAATCAGAAAACTGGTCGGAACGCCCGCTCAAAAGCTTACGCCGCTGCAAAAATGGGGCTT
>JAFZLA010000025.1 GCA_017551705.1 Treponema sp. | reverse complement strand
TCTCTCCAAAGTACGCGTTGTTGGGGCGGACGATGTTGAACAATTTCATGACGACTGTCAAAACGCCGTCAAAGTGGCCGGGCCTTTTTGCCCCGCAAAGCTCTTTTGAAAAATCGTTTTCGGTCACCTTGTACTTGTAGTCGTCGGGATACATCTCTGTGTATGTGGGAGCGAACAAAATGTCGGCGCCGTTTTTTTCCAGCAAGGCCACGTCGTCGTCAAAGTTTGCCGGATATGTCGCCAAGTCGTTTTTGTCGTTGAACTGCGTAGGATTAAGGTAGACGCTGACGACGGTGACGTCGTTTTGTTCCTTGGATTTTTTGACCAACGACATATGGCCTTCGTGCAAGCCGCCCATCGTCGGCGCAAATCCTACAGTTTTGCCGCCGAGCTTGGCGCGCTCCTCTTTAAATTCCTTTACGGTTCGAATGATTTTCATTTTAGTTTTCCTTTGTAAATTTGTCGTAATCGTTGAGCGCGCCAAGAATCAAGTTCCAGCCGTCCATAAACTTATGGGCAAACTTGGGCGCGCCTTGCGTCATTCCCAAAGCGTCCTGCAAAACCAAAACTTGTCCGTCGCAGTCGCGGCCGCTTCCAATTCCAATCGTAGGGATAGAAACGGCGTGGGTTATGCGGCTTGCCAAGTCCTCCGGAATGCATTCAAGCACGACGGCAAAGCAGCCGCACTTTTGCGCCAAAAGCGCCTCGTTGTAAATGCGCTCGGCCTCGCTGTCTGTCTTGCCCTGCTTTTTGTGGCCGCCCATCGCGTTAAAGAATTGCGGGGTAAGGCCAAGATGCGCCATGACAGGGATGCCTGAGTCGACCAAGTATTTTATTGTGTCGGCCTGGGTGTCGATGCGCTCGATTTTTACCGCGTTGGCGCCGGCGGCCAAAAGCTCGCCCGCGTTTTGGACTGTGTCGGCCAAAGATTTTCGCGTGGCCAAAAAGGGCATGTCGCCCACGATAAATTTGTTTGTTCCGGCGCGGACGGCGCGGGTGTGGTCAATCATCATAGGCATCGTTCCGCAAACTGTTGTCGGAAGCCCATGCATCACCATCGAGCAGGAGTCGCCGATCAAAACGCAGTCAACGTCAGACGCCTCGACGATTTTTGCAAACGCCGCGTCGTAGCACGTTATCATCGAAATTTTCTTGCCCTCTTTTTTATAGGCGGGAAAGTCTAGAACTGTCATTGAATTGTCCTTGCGAATTGCCGCTCCACAGAGTCGACATTCACACCTATAATATAATGAAGATTTCGCTTTGATGTCAAGGCTGGTCAGAAAGCAAAGTCTCTCCCGAAGCGACCATTTTTTTTGCGTAACTTAACAGGAGGCTGATTCTGTAAGGCTTTATCTTTAACATCCTTGCCAATTCATTGTTTTTGGGAGCCAGGGTCATTTGACAGCTTTGCAAAAGCTTTGTCTTTTTTTTCCAAGCCTTCAACTGGTATTCCAGCTTTCTTGTCATTTGCCTAAAACGCTCGCTTGACGGATCCATGCGGGCCAACTGTTCCCTGTACTTGCAGACAAAGTACCAAGCCTTGTCGCGCCTGGCCTCCAGATCGGCCCTTTGAACGCTCCGCTCCTCAAGGCCTTTCTTTATTTTGTGAATCGCCTTAAAAACGCATTCCTGCGAAAAGCCGCAGTAGCCGCTGAGCTTTCCCACGCTTTCATCATCGATGTACCAAGCGGACTTCAAGGCCAAAACAAAAGCCGCTCGCTTTTTGTAAAAGACGCTTTTGGGCTCCAATAAATTTGTCCTTCGGCCAAAGACTCGCCTAAAAAGCAAGGGCATCTCCAAATTTTCGCCGCCGGAGTCCTTTATTTTTAGGGCGCCCTCTTCCTTTCCGCCAAACGCGGAATTTATTGAGTCCTGTTCGATTTCGTAAATATTTCCCAAGCTCCTTTTTGCAGCCCGCTGAATCGCCGCTTCCTCGCTCTTTTTCTTTGTCCAATATATTCTTATTCCCGGCATGGAATAAAAAATATAGGCGCCGATCGGTCCATGCGATTTGTCGTAACGCTCCAAAATCTTTTCAAAACGCGGAAGCGAGGCGAGCAAAAAATCGCTCCTCTCGTCCTCCTCCATGTCCAACAAATTGAAGCGGCCAGGGTTTGTGTAAACCACTTTCAAAACTTTCATGACGGCTTCCCTTTTTGTCATTTTTCCTTCTTCCAGCATTTGCGGAATCATGTCCAACTCGCAGTCTGCAACCACTTTTAAACCTCTCATTTTTGATTTATTCGCTAGATTTATGGCAAGAAACGCGCCAAGTCAAAAAAGGCCAAAAAACAAGGAAAATGGGCCCAAAAAGCGCCTTTTTTGGGAATTTATTACAAGAACGCGGCGTGTTTGTAATATTTTGTAATGTTCGCTTGCCATTCGCGCCTTTTTTCGCTATCATTCCGCCTATGAAAATCTATCTTGCCACAGGAAACCTTAACAAAAAGCGCGAAATCAGCCAGGTTTTGCCGGAATTTGAAGTTGTCATTCCAAAAGACATGGGAATCGACTTTGACCCCGAGGAAACTGGAACCGACTTTTACCAAAATTCCATGATAAAAGCGCAGGCTCTGTGGCAGGAAGCGATAAAGCTCGAAAAAGAGCCTCCCCTAATCATGGCCGACGATTCGGGCATTTGCGTCGACGCCTTGGACGGGGCGCCCGGCGTTTGGTCGGCGCGCTACGCAGGCCCCGACTTTATGAAAGGCCGCCCCGACGGCTCAAAAATCAGCCAGGACGAGCAAAACCGCTTTTTAATAGAACAAACGACAGCCGCCACGCAAAACGGCGCGCCCAAAAACGGCTTTTTGTACCAAAACGGCCCCCGCAGCTGCCACTACGCCTGCTCGATGGTCCTTTTGGTCAATCCCAGCCGCTTTTTTATCGCGCAAGAGACAATGGAAGGAACCGTAATCGACCGCATTGAGAACGCCCGCGGAACAGGCGGCTTTGGCTACGACCCGATAATTTTCTTGCCCCAGTTCCAAAAAACCGTCGCGGAACTGTCCGCCGACCAAAAAAACGCGATTTCCCACCGCGGAAAAGCTACGCGGGCTATATTAAAAATTATCCAAAATCTCTAAATTTTACGATTTTTTCGCCAAATTTGCCAAAAAAAAGCGAAATTTCATAAAAATTCGCAAAAAATTTAAAAAAAATGTTAAAGTTTTTTCAAAAGCCGGCCGAAAATTTATGTGAAGAGTTATGAAGGGCAAAGTTCCGGACGGAACTGACTTCAAACGAATCAGTATAAAACTGCGTGGATGTAGCCTTGTTATGCTGAAGCGCATTTTTATACTTTTGGAGCAAAAAGGATTTTGCTCATTGACATATTTCCAAGGAGGAAAACTATGGTTATCAACCACAACATGTCAGCTATGTACGCCAATCGTCAACTCGGCGTAACGGGTCTTGGTCTCTCCAAAGACATGGAAAAACTCTCATCAGGCGAAAGAATCAACCGCGCCGGCGACGACGCTTCAGGACTTGCTGTTTCTGAAAAAATGCGCGCCCAGATTCGCGGCTTGAACCAGGCTTCAGAGAATGCCCAGAACGGCATCAGCTTCATCCAGACAACGGAAGGATATCTCCAAGAGACAACCGACATCATGCAGCGCATCCGCGAGCTTGCTGTCCAGGCCTCTAACGGAATCTATTCCGACGAAGACCGCATGCAGATCCAGGTAGAAGTAAGCGCCCTCGTTTCTGAGGTTGACCGCATCGCTTCTAGCGCCCAGTTCAACGGCATGAACATGCTCACTGGCCGCTTTGCCCAGCCCACTGGCGAAAACAACGTCACAGGCTCTATGTGGTTCCACATCGGCGCCAACATGGACCAGAGAATGCAGGTTTTCATCGGCACAATGTCAGCCGAAGCCCTTGGAGTTCGCGAAATCGGAACTGGCGACAAGATCAACTTGGCCGCTCCGGATGACGCCAACCACGCTATCGGCGTAATCGACGAAGCCCTCAAGAGAATCAACAAGCAGCGCGCCGACCTTGGCGCCTATCAGAACCGCATGGAGTACGCCGTTCGCGGCCTCGACATCGGAGCTGAGAACCTCCAGGCTTCAGAAAGCCGCATCCGCGACACAGACATGGCCGCCCAGATGGTTGAGTTCACAAAGAACTCAGTTCTCCAGCAGGCCGGAACTGCGATGCTCGCCCAGGCGAACACACAGAGCCAGAACGTTTTGTCGCTCTTGAGATAGGCGAGTTGACCTTACAATAAGGAGGGGACGGACAGGGAAACCGTTAAGATTTCCTTGCCCTCCCCCTTTTCTTTAGGTCCCAAAAAGCCTTGACAAATCGATAAAATCGGTCTAAAATTGTAGTAACTATAGGCGCGCTTTCAACCGCGCTTTGATCTTTGACATATACCAAGCCCAGCCATGCGCTGAACGCAGCGGAGGGAAGAAACGCTTTCAAACGAGAGCTTTTCTTCCTTTCGCAATGGGGTTGAAACGTGCCGGGGGCGCATAAACCGGCATCGCCCGCGCGAACAGGACGCGTTGCAAGACGTGACGCAGTTTATAACACATGGAGGGCTTAACATGATTATTAACCACAACATGAGCGCTTTGTATGCTGATCGCACACTTGGCATGTCAAATGACGCCATCATGGGCAACATTGAAAAACTTAGCTCTGGCGAAAAGATCAACCGCGCCGGCGACGACGCTTCAGGATTGGCCGTATCTGAGAAGATGCGCAGCCAAGTCCGCGGCTTGAACCAGGCTAACAGAAACATCCAGAATGGTGTTTCATTCATTCAGGCTACAGAAGGATACTTGCAGGAAACTACAGACATCCTTCAGCGCATTCGCGAACTTTCAGTGCAGTCTGCCAACGGAATCTATTCCGACGAAGACCGCATGCAGATTCAGGTAGAGGTTTCTCAGCTTGTTTCTGAAGTTGACCGCATTGCCAGCCAGGCTCAGTTCAACGGAATGAACATTCTCACAGGCGGCTTCGCCGAGAACTCTGAGAGAGTGATGCAGTTCCAGATTGGCGCTAACATGGACCAGAACGCGAGAGTATACATTGGCACAATGACAGCCCAGGCTCTTGGACTTAAGGGAGCTCAGGGCACAGACGAGCAGGTAAGCATTGCCTCGCCCGAAAGCGCCAACACAGCGATTGGAACAGTCGATGAAGCTTTGAAGACGGTTAGCAAGCAGCGCGCCGACCTTGGCGCCTACCAGAACCGCTTCGAAATGGCGTCTAACGGAGTACAGGTTGCTGCCGAAAACCTTCAGGCCGCTGAGTCTCGCATCCGCGACACAGACATGGCTGCCGAAATGGTTGAGTATACAAAGAACCAGATTCTCACACAGTCTGGAACCGCGATGCTCGCTCAGGCCAACTCACAGTCTCAGAATGTTCTTGGATTGTTGAGATAGTCTAAATCGCAATTGTTAAAGAGATCACTGGATGTAATCTTTTTAGCAAGAACGTGGAAAAGGGAAGGCGCGCCCCTTCCCTCTTCCTAATTTTTCAGGAGGAACGCCTATGAATACGATTAGTAGCATAGGGCAGTCTTTGGCAATGGATGGCCAAATGCGCTACAATTCCGTTCCTATTAGTGCAGGTACAGGAAGTGTAGATCAAACGCTTAAAATTGCTGACGGCGCTAGCGTCGTTCAAAGCATTGAAGCGAACATGGCCCAAACCAAAGCTGACGTCCAGCAGTTGCAGCAACTGTCGGATCAAGTGATGGGACGCAGGCTTCAATTCTCTGTCAACAAAGAATTGAACAGCGTTATAATCAGGGTGGTTGACCCCAGCACAAACAAAGTGCTTAAGGAAATACCGTCCGAGGACATGCAGAGAATAAAAATCAACATGCGAAAGACCATGGGTCTTTTGTTTGACCAAATGATTTAAAAACTCACATGCGATCATCATCGGGGTTATATGGCAGGAATCGGCATACCGGGTGTCAGCGACAAATATAAAACCAATGATCTCGTAGAAGGTCTGATGAAAGTCGAACGCATCCCGCTTACAAGGGAGCAGGATACGCTCGAAACTTACAAGACGCAACAAAGCGCCTGGCGCGATGTCAATCAAAAAATGTCCTCGCTGCGAGATAGCGTTAAAACACTTTACTCGTATGACAACCCCTTTAACAGCAAATTAGCCTCTTCAACTGATGAATATGCAATAACAGCCGACGCCGGGCGGGACGCGGCTTTTGATTCCTTTAAAATCGACGTGGTCACGCCGGCCACTTGCGACCGCTTTTTGAGCAAAGAAATTGCAAAAGGCGAAGAAGTTCCCGAAGGAACTTACACTTTTAAAACCGGCGACAAAACAATCTCGTACAAATGGCGCGGCGGAAAAATCGAGGACTTCATACAGTCTTTGAACAAGCGCGGCGCGAACACAATAAAGGCGTCGTTGATCGGCGTCAACAAGGGGCAAAAAGCCCTTTTGATAGAATCGCTAAAAAGCGGCGCCGAAAACCGCTTGATATTCGAAGACGCCGCCTTGGACTACGCCCTCAAAAAGGAAATGGTCCGAAAAACTTCCTCAAAATCAACGACGTTCGGAACCCGCGCTAGCGACCTGTCCTCCCCCGCCGCCGACAAAATCTCGGAGACGGAACAAGAAGGAATGCCCGAGCTTTCCAACGCCAACGTCAAGGCTTCAAAGACAGGACTTTTGGTCGGACCTCGCGGCGGCGGCGAAATAAAGATTCCGCAGGCGGTGACTGCAAACGAAAATTCGCGCGTTGAGTTTACGATTCAAGCAAAAAAGACAAGCGACATTACGGCCGCGATAAACCAAGGCCTTGACGAGCCTGACATTCCCGGAGCGGGAAGCGTAACCTTTGGCGACGTGACGGTTGACAACAAATCCAGCGAAACTGGAATCCAAGCGCCCGACCGTCCCAAAGAGGACTTGCAAGAAATCAGGAGCAATTCAGTCTTGTACGCGGTTATGGCCGACGGAACGGAAAACGAAATCGAAGTTCCCGCCGTCGTTTGGGAATTTGACCCAAAAAGCGGACAAGGCCAATCGGCCACAATCGGCTTGGACATAAAGCAGTTCCCAGGCATTAAGGCGCTGGCCATAAAAAACCGCAACACCGGCGTCGAGCTAGAAGTGAGCGCGATGACAGCCTTTGACGCAAAAAAAGATTTGGGCTACGAAGCCGTTCACGCCATAAGCCAGGCCGGAGACGCTGTGATAAAATACGAAGGCATAACAATCACCCGCCCACAAAACGACATCGACGACGTTGTTCCCGGAGTGACTTTGCATGTCAACGACAAGACCGAAAGGACGGCGACAATCTCAATCAAGCCCGACACCGAAAGCGCCAAGGACGCCTTGATTCAATTTGTAGGAAAGTACAACCAGACAGTGGCCGAGATAAACATTCTTAGCCAAAACAAGCCCGAGATAATTCAAGAGTTGGACTACCTTACAAGCGACGAAAAAGAAGGCTACCAAAAAAAACTGGGCCTCTTCTTCAACGACTTTAGCCTTTCCAACGCAAAGGGCTCAATGCAAAAAATAATTTCGACGCAATACAAGTATTCCGAAAATGCCGAAATAACAATGCTCAACCAAATCGGAATCTCGACAAACGCCACAAACTATTCGGGCTACAACCCAGGAAAGATGCGCGGCTACCTTGAGATTGACGAAAAAAAGCTTGACGAAAATCTAAAGAACAACCTTGAAGACATAAAGAAAATTTTTGGCTACGATTCCGACGGCGACTTGATTGTCGACTCGGGCATAGGCTACTTGATGGACAAGCAGCTTACAAGCTACGTCCAGACAGGCGGAATATTGGCCAACAAGGACAGCATTCTCAACAGGCAAATAGATTCAACGCAAAAAAAGATAACAAAACTTGAGCGCCAGCTTGACGACAAGGAAGCCGAGCTGCGCGCCAAGTACAGTCAAATGGAAGGCGCGCTCAATTCGCTTGAACGGCAGCAAGAGGGAATCTCAAACTTTACAAAGCAGAACCAGCGAAACAACAATTAAAAGAGGTGGCAATAAATGGAACTTTATTTGAACGAGCAAAAGCTTGACATAACATTGGAAAACGAAAAAACTGTCGGAGACGTGTTGCGCTCCTTTGAGCAAACCGCCTCGCAAAATAAATGCGCGACCATCGGAATCAAGGTTGACGGAAAAGAAATCAAGGCCGAAGACTTTGACAAAGCCGCCGACCAACCAATTGACAGCGCCAAAAGAATCGACCTAACAGTGGTCTCCGAAGACGCCGTCGCCGACGCATTCAAGAACGCGGCCGCCAACATAAAGGACACAGTTGAGCTTTTGACGCAAATCCCCGCGCAGTTGCAAAACGGCGGCGACTCAAAGGCCAAGGCTTCGATCGCGCGCCTTGCCGACATTGTCGACAACTTTTGCCACATAATAGCGCTTTCGACATTGTTCCCCGCAAGGTTCGCGGCGATCAAGATAGACGGAAAAGATTTGAGCGCCTTCTTTGAAGACTTTATGCCGGTCTTTAACGACCTTAACGGCGCGCTTTCAAACGGCGACACAGTTACGCTCGGCGACTTGGCCGAATACGAAATCAGTCCGCGGCTGACCGCCTTGGCCGACGCGGTCAAAAACATTTAAGGAGGCGGCATGGACATAGCGACAGGATCGCCCTTGGCGGCAAGACAGACAGCCCTCCCCTACACAGTCATGGCGGGAGCCTTGATTGGAATCGGAATTTTATTTGTGCTTTGGCTTTTGTGGAGGATAGTGCAAAAGCGAAAGGAGTCTCCCGAATACATCGAGGCGCAAAAGAACAGGCCCACAACGCTTAAAGACGTCCAAGCTTTGGCAAAAAAAATTTCTTTGACCAGGCAAGAGGCTCTTTTGCTTTACAACATTTGCTTTAGGTTCAAGTCAAGAAACATTTACTATCTTTGGAACGACACGGAATACTTGGACAATCTTTTGAGCCAAGAATTTGTAAGGCTAAGGCAAAAGAACGCCGAAGCCGACATATTTGAACTCTTTAAGCTTAAAAGCCGCCTGGAAAAAATCGAGCGCCTTCAGCACAACATTCCGTCAAGCCACAACATTCCCGAAGGCGAGACGATGACCTTGCCGGCGACAGGAGGCCGCTTTTATTCATTTAAGGTTCTCAAAAACGACCAGGACAGCATAAGCCTTGAAGTTCCCAAAAATTTGGAGGGAACGGAATTTTGCCCAAAGCCGCTGGACAAGATTGTAATGACTTATATGTCAAAGCAAAGCATCCAGTACGTTCTTTCTTCAAGAGTGATTCGCTTTCAGCACGGACCGGGCGGAGTTCCCGAAATGGTCATAAACCATTCCAACGCCGTCAGCATGCAAAACCGCCGCCAGTTCAAAAGAGCCAACATCGGAAACCAATGCCTCTTTAGCGCGGTCGAAGAAAAGACAGGAAAGCGCGGCGAATTAATATACGCTCCCAAGGAGAACAAATACGAAGGCGTTTTGGCCGACGTAAGCGCCGGCGGCTGCATGATACAGACAAAATTGCCGATCAAGCGCGACCAAAAGCTTTGGATCAAGCTAAACATTCCCGAAAGAGGCGAATTTGAGGCTTACGGCTTGATTGTCAGCGCCCAAAAGAACAACGAAACAGGAGTGTTTTCGCTCCACATTTCGTTCATAGAGATTGACGAAAAGAACAGAAACGACATTTTTGCCTACGTCTACAATTATTGATCAGGCCCCAGTTTCGCTTGATTTTTAGAGACGTTTGCGCTATAATGTTTGGACATTAGTTGGACTACGGAGAATATGACAGTACTTGCTCTAAAAAACGTTGAGCGGGAGCCTGGAGCGATTTATTACATAAGGCGCTATCGGGCCACCGCCAACTTAAAGTTGCCGACAGAAATTGTAGACTCAAACATCGAATTCAGCATAGAGACTGGACCGCTTGGCGACAAAATAATAGAAGTCGAGCTTTTGACCCAGCCCAACTACCCCGCCCTGCCGATTGTCAAAGCCATCAGAGAATACATAAACGAAAACGACAACGCGGGAACCCTGCCGATATGACATTCCACACGTCGAGCGCCCAAGAAACCGTGGATCTTGGCCAACGGCTAGGCGCTTATTTTAAGAAAGGCGATGTCGTGGCGCTTCAAGGCTCTTTGGCCGCAGGAAAGACCACAATCACAAAAGGAATCGCCCTAGCTCTCGGAATAACAGACACAATCACAAGCCCCACGTTTTGCTTGATTTCGGAATACCAAGGAAAGATGCCCCTTTATCACTTTGACGTTTACCGTTTGCAGGGAGCGGACGACTTTGCCAATTTGGGCGCCGAGGACATGATTTACGGAGACGGACTTTGCCTGATTGAATGGAGCGAAAAAATAATGGACGAGCTTCCAAAAAAAACAATCATAATCAGGTTGAACGTAAGCCCAAGCGACCCCAACGCCCGCGACATTCAAGTTGAAAACTGGCCTTACGAAAATTTTGGGGAGGCAAAATGAAAGCCCTGGCTTTGGACACAGCAATTTCTTGCATCACTATTTCGGCAAAAAACGACGACTATCTGGCAAGCCTTGTCCTTGACATCGGCATGAGACAGAGCGAAAAGCTCTTGCCCGCCATCGACTATGTTTTAAAACAGGCCGACTTGACGCCCGCCGACTTGGACTACACGGTTTTGGCAGAAGGCCCAGGCTCCTTTACCGGCTTGCGCTTGGGCTTTGCAGCGCTCAAGGCGATAGAACTTTTTGGCGGAAGAAGCGATTCCGACAAAAACGTGTCGCAAAACCAAAATATGTCGCAAGCCAGGTCGGCTTATGCCGACCGCGAGTTTGCTCCGCAAACATCGCAAACAAATTCTAAGATTTCGCGCATCCCCCTTTACGCCATAAACACTTTGGACGCATACGCCTGGCCCTTCCTTGACTTTGACGGAATAATCCTGCCTGTAATCGACGCGCATAAAGACAAATTTTACGCCAAGGCATTTTTGAACAAAAAAGAAATTCTAAATTGCGACGACTGGGATTTGCGCGCGCTGGAAGAAAAACTTTTGTCGGCGGCAAACGAAAATTCTTTGCAAGCCCAAGAAGCGTCGCAAAACGAAAATTCTTTGCAAGACCAAAAACCGGCGGCTGGCAAAATTCTTGTCTGCGGCCAAGAGGCCAAGACCTTCATCGACGCTTGCAAAGAAAACGGATTGTTTGGCCAGAACGACTTGCTTGCGGCGCAGGGCCGTTTTACAAGCCTAGAAAGCCTGTTTGCCCTTGCCGAACAAAAAATCGCAAGCGGCCAGCCGCCTTTGGCCGACTACGACGGCCCCCAATACTTCCGCGCTTCCGAGGCAGAACAAAACCTACCTTCCGCTTAGGGCTTTTTTCCAACGGCTGATTAGCTGCAAAGCGGACATCGGCGTAAGGTTGTCCACGTCGGCGCTCAAAATTTCGTCAAGAACAATTTCTTCGTCGCTAAAAAGGCCGGGAGCGGAGGCCGCCGTTTGCGCGGAGATTTTTGCCGCAGCCTCTTCCACAGCGGGAACGTCCTGGGCAAGCAAGGGCTTTTGGTCGGCCATCGACTGCAAGTGTTTTAGAATTTGGCTCGCGCGGTAAATGACGCTTTGAGGAATGTCGGCAAGGCTTGCGACATGGATTCCGTAAGAGTTTTCGCTGGCCCCTTCCTTTATCTTTCGCATAAAGACAACAGAGCCGTCGGTTTCCTTGACGTCCATGCACAAAAGCTTTATAGCCGAATGTTCCAAACGGGTAAGCTCGTGGTAATGGGTGGCAAAAAGCGAGCGGCATTTAAGGGCGTTCAACAAATGCTCGCTTACCGCCCACGCGATGGACAGGCCGTCTTCGGTAGAAGTTCCGCGGCCAACTTCGTCCATAATTACAAGGGAACGTTCCGTCGCGCCGCGCAAAATGCGGGCCGTCTCTGTCATCTCGACCAAGAAAGTAGATTCGCCGCGAGCAAGATTGTCGCTGGCTCCTACGCGACAAAAAATTTTATCGACAAAACCGATTTTGGCCGCGCTTGCAGGAACATAGCTTCCGGTTTGGGCCAGCAAGGCAATCAAGGCGCTTTGCCTAAGATAGGTTGACTTTCCCGCCATGTTTGGGCCGGTGATGAGCAAGAATGACGGCGAGCCTTTCGCTTCCACCGATATGTCGTTGGGAACAAATTCGCCCGACGGCAAATGCGCCTCCACAACCGGATGGCGGCCCGCCTTTACGTCAAAATCCAGGCTTTGGTCAACGACGGGCAAAACCCAGCGGCCAACCTTTGCGGCGTAGGCAAACGAAGCCGAAACGTCGGCATAGGCTATGGCGCGGGCCAAGTTCATCAAATAAGGAACGTAGGGCTCAAGCTGCGAGCGGACGTTCAAGAACAAAGAGCGCTCGGTCTCGATTATGCTCACGCTGGCGCCATTCAACTCGCGCTCAAGGTTTTGCAATTTTTCGGTTGTGTAGCGGTCTGCGTTCGTCAACGCGCGCCGCATGATAAAATGGCTTGGAACTTTGTCCAGCTTTCCGCGGGTAACTTCTATAAAATAGCCTGCCAAGCCGTTGTGCTTTATCTTTAGGTTTTGAATTCCAGTGTTTTGAATTTCTTCAAGAAGGTATTCGTCAAGAATTTTATTAAAGTTGTCGTGAATCTCTTTAAAGTGGTCAAGCTCTTTTGAGTAGCCGTCGCGAATCATACGGCCTTCGGTAAGCGAAGTGGCCGGATCGTCGCAAATAGCGCGGCCAATCAAGTCGATTATAAAGCGAGCGCCGCTTTCGTCAAACACGCCAAAGTCATGCTTGGACAATTCGGCCTGAATTTCAAGCCAAGCCTTTAGGCTGTCCGCAAGCGCCACCAAGTCTTTGGCGTGCGCTTTTTGCATCGCCACTCGGCCTGCCAAGCGCTCTATGTCAAGAATCAGCGCGAGCTTTTCGCGGCACAGGGACATAAGGCTTTCGTTTTCAAAAAACATTTTGACATGGTTTTGCCGCGCGGCGATTTTTTTTACGTCGACCAGCGGAAAGCTGAGCCATTGGCGGACAGCGCGGTTTCCCATGGCGGTCAAAGTGTAGTTTACGCATTCAAGCAAAGTGAATTTTGAAGTTCCGTCGCGCAAATTTTGAAGGATTTCCAAATTGCGCCTTGACGAGTCGTCCATCAAAACATAGTCGCTGTCTTGGTAAACCTTGATTCCAGATATGTGCGCCAATTCTGCGTTGGTGGTTTTGTCCAAATAGTCAAGCAAAAAGCCTGCGGGCGCGACTTCGGGGCTGGACTGGTCAAGCGAAAACGAAGCCAAGTTTTTTGTCTTGAACTGGCGCGTAAGACGTGAAAAAGACGTCTCGGCCGAAAAATGCCAGTCAGGATAATACGAAACCAAAAGGTTGGCCACAGAGCCAAGCGCCTGCTTTATGTCGGCGTTGTCGCGCAAGGACTGGGGAAGCAAAAGTTCCTTGGGGCTGGCCCTGTCCAATTCCTTTGAAAAATTTTCGGCCATTTTTGAAGCGGGCCATGAGGTTGCCAAAAATTCCGAGGTGCTCACGTCGACAAAGGCAAAGCCCGCCCTTCCCTTGGTCACAGAAAGAGCTGCCAAAAAGTTGTTGCTGCCCCGGTCAAGGTAGTCGTCGTCGACAACCGTTCCAGGAGTAATCACTTCGACAACCTTGCGCTCGGTCAGGCCGCCGCCCGGACTTATCTCTCCGACTTGCTCTGCAATGGCAAGCTTTTTTCCAAGCCTCAAAAGGCGGGCTATGTAAACTTTGGCGGCGTGGTAAGGAATGCCGCACATGGGAGCGTCGCCCCTGTGCGTAAGGGTAAGGTTTATAAGGCGCGAAACTTCTTTTGCGTCGCTGTCGAACATTTCGTAAAAATCTCCGAGGCGAAACAAAAGAACTTCGTCTTTATGCTGGTTCTTTAGGCTGTAGTATTGCTCCATTAAAGGAGTTAGTTCGGCCATTACTGCTGTTCCAAAGATTCAATCACTTTGTCGGTAATGTCGACGGCGGGGCTGTACCACAAAATCGAATTGCTTTGCTGCAAGTTGATTACCATGGAAAGCCCCTCGTTTTCGGCCACCTTTTTGATAGTGCGGTTGAGGTTCTTGTAAAACTCGTTGTTGTTGGAAAGGTTGTTCTTGATGTTGTTGAGCTCGGTGTTCTTTTGCTGGGTATAGGCCTTCAAGCTTGAAGACTTGATTTTAATGGAATCCTGATAGCTTTTAACGTCGGAATCCATTCCCAAGTCCTGGGCTTCTTGGAGCTTTGTCTGCAAAACGCGAATCTCGTCCGCGCGGCGAGTGATTTCCTCCTGAAAAGCGGCGCGCTTTTCTTCGTAAGCCTTGACCGCCGAAGAGTTGCGGAAAAACTGCTCGTAAACCTTTGTCGTGTCCACGACTCCAAAGTTGGTAATATGCTGCTGGGCGAACAAGGTTCCTGCCGCAAAAAGGCAAAAAGCGAAGGTCAAAACTTTCTTAGAAAATACGTTCATTTCAAGCTCCTGTTTGAGTGGCGGTTATTATAGCGCAAAAATTATTTGTTGACAAGGTTGAACGAAAGCACGAACTTCCACGTGTCGCCCCACTTGAAGTGGCCGTCCCTGACTGTAAAGCAGTTGGCCAACAAAATGCGTATCGGGAACTGCGGCATAAGGACGCGGATGTCAGGTCCAAAGCTAAAGTAAAAGTCGTTGAGGCTTGCGCTGGTAAGCATGGATCCCAAATCCTTGCCTATCATGGCGGCGTCAAAGAAACCGTCAATGGCAAGCATTCTAGGAACCACAGGGAATCGAAGCTCCAAGTTTTGGCTGAACAGAGCCTTTCCTCTTACTGTGTTGTAAATGTCAGTCCAGCCGCGTCCGTTGAACATGCCGTCTATGTAAAGCTTATGAGTTTCGCTGACAGCCGAACCGGGAGCGGGCGCTTGGAACGAAACTGTAGTCAAAGCCGCAAAAATCAACTTGAAGCTCCACTTTTCGCTGACGGGAATGTCAAACAAGGTGGCGTAGCCTTCAAGCTTTGTGTCGCTCCTCATAAAGAAGTCTGTCTCTACAGGAAGCAAGCCGTACCAAGCCAAGCGCTGGCTAAAGAACCAGCCCTTTGAAGGATCGTAGTTTATGTCGCGGCCGTCCATAGACCACTTTGCCCAAATTGAATTTGAAAAGCCCCAATTGTTGGCAAAGCGGCTGATTCCAATGTCAAGCGGAGTGTAAAGGCTGTCGTCGTAAATATAGTTGCTCAGCGAGTTTGTCAAACCGCCGGCCAAAGTGAGGATAGCCCATTGCGGCATCCAGCGATAGGCCAAAGAGTGGTCAAAGTCAACAGCCCAGCGTTCATACTCCATGTAATAATTTGTTTTGTCAATAAGCGCCGAATCAGTCCAATACATGCGCAAAACTTTTGATTTGGAATGCGTGAAAGAAAGGCTTTCAGACCATTCAATCGGAAGGTCCCAAAGCCAGCGCTGGGAGTATCCAAGGCTCACCGACTGTTCCGTGGTGGCCAGCGTCGTGCTTGCAGAAACAGTCTTTCCCAAACCAAAAAGGTTGGAGTTTGACCATTTGGCAAAAAGCGAGAACGGCAATTCTTCGGGGTCTGAGACGCCCGTAAAGGTCACGCCAAATTCAACTGAATTGGTGTGCTGCTCTTCTACAGTAATAATCAAGTCAACCAAATTGGCGTCGCTTCCAGGCTCAACCGACGGAACAACGTTCGAGAAGTACTGCAAGTTCATCAAGTTGCGGAGGCCGCTCGATATTTTTGCCTTTGAGAAAACGTCTCCGCTTTGTATAGGAACTTCGCGCGAAATTACAAAGTCTTTTGTCTTTTCGTTTCCGCGGACAATAATTTTTTCAACATGGCTTCTGTCGCGTTCCGTGATGTTCAAGACGAATGAAACTTTTCTTTCGTTGGTGTCGCGGTTTTCCAAAGGCTGGAAGGAGTTTTCGGTGTAGCCGTTCTCGTAATACAAGTCGCTTACGCCGGCCAACGAACTTTGGAATTTTGTTTGGTTGAAGATTTCTCCCTTTTTGATCGTCACAAGAGAGTTCAAGCGCTCGGTTGAAAAGACCTTGTTTCCGTAAAAGGTCAAGCCGTCAAAAGTGTAAATGGCGCCTTCATACAAATAGTATGTTATTGTCAATTCGTCGCGGTCTTTTTTTTCGTTGTGAGTTATGTCGCGAGTTATGTCCACAATATGGAAATCCAAATAACCGCGGTCCATATAAAATTTTGAAATCAACTGGCGGTCAATTTCCAATTGGCTTTCTTGGAAGGCGCCCTTTGTAAAAATTCCCGCTTTCTTTAACTTTGTCTGCTTCTTTAATTTTTTAGAAGAAAAGGCCGCGTTTCCTTCAAAGTTGACGCCGACAAGAGAAATTGAATTTCCTTCGTTGATGACAAAAGTGACGGCGATGCCTGTAGGCGTCTCTTCGTAAATATGAGAAACTTTTGCGGAAGAAAATCCTTTTTCTAGATAAACGTCCCTGATGGCGCGTTCGTCCATATAGGCTTCGGTTTCGGAAAAAACATTTCCAACTTTTAGAGATATCGCTTCCTTAAGCGGCGGATTTCTTACCTTTTTGTTTCCCCTAAATTTTATCGAAGTAACAACCGGCTTTTCCACCACCGTCAAAACAAGAATCATTCCGTTGCCGGAATCATGGGTCGCTCCAGGAACGATCTCGTCAAAATAGTTCAAGGCCTCCAAGCGGTTGAGCAAGTCATAAAAACAGTCATTGAATTTTTGTCCGATATAGCTTGAAGTCAAACCCGAAAGGTCAGACTGGCGCACGCTCTTTAGGCCTTTAAAAGTGATTTTTGAAATCGTCTTGTCCAAATACCAATCGTCGCTTTCTTGTGAATACGAATAGGACAAAAAAGAGCAAATTATCAATAAAAGAACAAATAATTTTTTTAACTGAGAGCGCATAATCAAAACCCCAATTTTTTTAAAAACTAAATTTCCATGACAAAGTCAGCGCGGTGTTCTCAACAATTTTCATGTTGCGAATGCTTTCCAAATCAGGCGACATACTCCATCTTATCTTAGCGAAAGGAGCCGCCAATTCAAATCCCAATTCAGGCCTAAACGAAATGCCGTCATACGTATAGTTACTGCCTCTGCGGTTCCTATCGTAATCAAGCCTTAACATCGCGTCCGCAAATATCGCTTCGCCAAAGTATTTACCAATATAAACAGTTGTACCATCCAAATAGTTACCGGCCAAATTGTCCGAACCGGAAGAATTTCGATTTACGCTCTGTTTAACGGCGTTTTGGACAACCATTGTCCTTACAGAGAATATATCAAATTTAAAGAAATCACGCAATGCATTTTCCAATCTTCTTACTAAAACTGATTGCAAGGCGTAATCGCCCGTCGCAAGGGCCAAATAGGCCGCATTGTTCGAATTTGACGTAAGAAGGCCGCCCAATATTTCCATAATTTCCCTTTCGGAGCGCGCGGGGCTTGAACTTAGGCGCGGATTCAAATTGCTGAGCCTTTGATTGTCAACCTGCAAAGTGATTGTGACCGACTCGCTGTTTTCGTCGCGGGTCTTGCATTCAGCCAAAACAGAAACTCTTGGGTCAAAGCTTTCCTCATTGCTTCTAAAGTGAATCTCGCCTTCCCTAATATAAAAACTTGAATTCAAGTAGACAATTTCGCCGCTTCTAATCGGAACGTCGCCGTCCAAGAGCAGGCGCTTGTCTTCGCTTGAATACGAAACGTCGATTTCCGTTCCAGGAACAAGCGCCGCGCGCAAGAATGTTGAGTAAGATATTTGCACGCGCTGGGCGGACTTGATCCTTAAGTCAACGTCAATCGGCATTCCGTCATCGTCGTCGTTGTCTTCCGCGGGAGCCAGGCCAGAAATGATTTCGTTCAACCTTGTCGCGCCAAATTCTGCGTTGGCGTTTTTAGCGGTAAGTTCGCCCGACACGCCAATCGTGTCATTTTCCAAAGCGATGGCCAAGTCCGCAAGGAAGTCGCCCTTTACGTGCATCTCCGAAAGATTCAAGTTGAGCGGAACAAAATTGTTTTCAATCGTTTGAACTCTAACTTCAAGGCTGTCCAAAGCCAAACGATTCATAAGAATGTTTATTGTCACATCGAGCGGCTGGCCTTGCAAATGGCAGCGGGTAGGCTCTGTATAAAATTGCGAGCCTTCCAAGAAAAGAGAAATCATTGGCGTTGACGCGCGCTTTTTGAAGAAATTCGGGAAGTTGAATTCGGCGTCAGGAATGTCAATCTGTCCGTAGAATTTCGGATTTGAAAGAGGGCCTGTCAGCATAAATCCGCCAGTCGCGATTCCCTTATAAATTTTCGCTATCCTGACGCCAAGCGTTTCCACAAGTTCCCTGCCGTTTATCTGCATGTCGGAAACAGACAGGTTGATGTCGTCTTTTGCCACGCTTCCTTGTATTTTCATGTTGAAAGGAATTGAATTCTTCAATTCCAAATCCAAATTCTTAAAGTCAGTTATGGTTCCGTTCAAGCCGATGTTTGGGCTCGAAGAGACGACCACTTGATTTTGAATTTTCATCAAGCCCAAGTGATAGCTCTTGTTGCGCTTTTTGTCGATTTTCTTTTCAACCGCGTCAAACTCAATGTTCAATGAATCTGGAACACCGCCATTAACTTCGCTCAAGGCTTGAACCTTTGCCTTTGCGTTGGCCAAAACAGAGCTTCCAAAAAGTTTTGTCTTTAAGTCAAAGGTCAACTCGCCGTCCCAAGTTTTTTGGTCAAAGTTGGCCGAAACTTTTGTAATCTTGCTTTCGCCCCAATCGGCCTCAGCCTTTTGGATTGAGAACACCTTGTCTTCGACAATCGCTTGGGCGGACAATCTAAGCGGCTTTCCTTGGATTGTCATAACGGCGCTTGGAATGTCAATCGACACAAAGGGGTTTCCTGCCATTCCCTGGGCGACGATGTTGGCGTTGACCGTGTCGCTTTCTTCGGAGCCGGCAAAGAAGCGCTCGGAGCGGAGCGACTCTACGCTGAATGTTGAGGTGATCAAGAGATTCTTGACAAACGTTCCTGAGAAAAGCGATCCGACAGTAAGCGGCGTCTTTAACGAATTGACGACATTTCCTTCAAGGCGAATTTTTTCTTCGGTCAAAGCGTTGGACAGGTCAAAGCTAAAGTCTGCGCTTTCAAAAATATTTTGGTCAAAACGGTAGATGAAAACGCCGCTTCCGTTCATCGTCGAAACCTTGTCCGAATAAGTCACGCTGTCAAAATACGCTCCGCCTTGGTCAATGTCGGCGGCGAAAGTTATGACGGGATCAATTGAGCTTGTTCCTTCAAGCAGGCGGCCGTCAAAATACGGAACCAAGGCCCTGATTCCCTTGTCGATCGAGTAAGAGAAACTGCTGTCGGTCGTGAACGAGAATGTGTTGTTGTTTATCTTTATCGGGAAGCCTGTCGCTTCGAACGAGCCGTCCAATTGGGCAACTTGGCCCGAAGTGTCAGTCCTTAACGTAAATCGCATTCCGTATTCGGAATTGATTTCTACCCTGCCCTTGCTGGCCAAACCTGAGAATGTGTACGGGATTCCGTTCAACTCCAAGCGGCCGTTCAACAAGCGTTCCGAGGAGTCGGCAAGTTTTTCAACAAGGCCGTCCATCAAAAGCTTTTGTCCGCCAAAAATAAATTCCAAGCGCGACAGCTGGAAGGTTTGCTCGTTTCCGTCCGCCTCAAGAATAAGCATTTGGTCGTCGCGGCTTGTATTGGCCAAAATCGCGTAAGGAACGCTGAACGAAAAATCCTTGCCGACGCCGGAAGCGAAAGTGTCGCATGAGAAAACGTAAGACTTGACGGCCTCTGACGCCGCCATAAGAAGAGGCTTGACGTTCTCTTCCGCAAAGAAGGCCGCCGTCTTTACAATGCTGTCAAGATAAATTCCGCTAAAAGAAAGCGACGATTGCGCTGCCTTTGTGTCAGGAGAATAACTTCCAAACACAGAAACAACTCCAGGCTCGTCGTCATGAGAATAATCCGAAACTTCAAATGTCCAGTTCCAAGAGTCGTCGGCAGGAAGCATCGTAAACTGCGCGGCGGTGAACACGTTCTCTCCAAAGAAAACTTGCGGAGCGAAACACATAAAGCCGTTCTTGTATTCGTCTATGAAAATTTCCGTAGAAATCTCGCCCCCGTTTGGAAGAACAAAGGACTCGATTCCCAAAGTTCCTGACGGCCTCTTGGCAACAAAATCAAAGGCTCCTTCAAAACTCAAATTGTAGCGTTCGCCCGAAGTCTTAAAATACGGAACGGTTATTTTTTTCTCGTTGCCGTAAAGCGAATACGAAACGATTGTGTCGCTTTGGAATTTTTGCGAAGGAATTACATTTGCGGGAACAAAAATGTCGCCGTTTGACGAATAGCCGAACTCGCCGCTTTTGTAATTATATTTTGCCGACGCGTTCAAAGAAAAATTAAGGGCGAACAAACTCTTTGTCAAATTGTCGTCGTTGCTGGTTTGCACAAAGTTGGACATGTTGAAGCCGTCGGCAAAAAGTTTGGCTACGCAATCCGCGCTTTCCAAATCCACGCTGGCTTCGGCATAAATGTTGCGCGCGCTTGGAAGCATTTTAAAGCTTAGCTTTTTGGCCCTGTATTCCGCCAAGAAACCAATAAAGCGGGCGCGGTAATTGAGCGCGGCCACGTTAGAAAAGCGCAAGACGGCGGAACTTCCCTCAACGCCGCGAGGAATCAATGCGGAGAAGTCCAACGAGCCCGAAATTTTTTCCTTTCCCAAAGACGCCTCAAAGCCGCCGGAAAAATTCGCGTCAATTTTATTTTGTCCCCTCGCTCCCACATAAGCCTTTGAAACGTTGGCTTCAAAAGTTTGCGAAGCGGACTTAAAAATAAAGCGCAAGCGGTAAACGCGCAAATCGGAGCCTAGCTTTATCCTTGCGTTTTCAAGGTCCAGCTTTTCGAGCAGTTCCTTAAAGCGCTCGCTGTAAGGCTTTGCCTCAAGGCTGACGGTTTGGCTGGCCTTTCTTTTTTCGAGAATTTGCGCCAGCCAAAAATCGTTCTCGCCGCTGAGAATTTTTATCTCGATGTCCCGCAAAAGAAGGCCTTCGACGCAATCCGAAAAATTGCCCTTGAGCATGTCGCGCAAAGAATAATCCAAGTAGAGACGGCCGATCGAAGCGACTTCGATTCCGCTCCTTGCGTCGACGACAGAAATTCCGTTCACGCTTACGCCGGACAAAATCGACGGTGAGAGGGACTTGTAAGAAATTTGCAAGCCGGCGTTTTCCTTGAAGGTTTCGCGATAAGAGTCAACTGTCTTTTGGATTTGCGTTCCTATTTGGGTATAAAGCGGGCGCAAGAGCCTGTTTACAGCCACAAGGAGAGAAAGGAAAAATACTACGCAAACGCCGATTTTTATATAACGCTGCTTGAACTTCATCTAGACACGAAGCCCCCTGCGCGTTAAAAAAAACAGACGCGACATTGCAAAATTTTGCATTATGGTATACCTTATATATTATCGGCTGTTTTGGCCGAAATTTTGAGGTTTTCTACTATGATACTTAAAAAGTTTGTGGTTTTTGAAGGAATAGACGGAGCGGGCACCAGCACGCAAATCAAGCTGCTCAGGGAACGCGACGCGGACAAAAAAATTTTCTTTACGGCGGAACCGACAGAAATGCCCACAGGCAAATTCTTGCGCCAAATTTTGGGCGGAAGCCAAAAGGCCAGCCCCCAAACCACAGCCTACCTCTTTGCGGCCGACAGGGCGGAACACCTTTGGGGAGAAGGCGGAATTGTTGACCAAACTAAAAACGGCTTAACTGTTGTATCGGATAGATATTTGTTTTCAAACCTGGCCTATCAGGGAGTGACTTGCGGAGAGGATTTGCCAAAAATGCTCAACAGTCCCTTTCCATTGCCTCAACTCTTGTTCTTCTTTGACATTAGCGCCCAAAAATCCATTGAACGCGTCGAAAAACGCGGAGAAGCCAAAGAGATTTATGAGAACGAAAAATTCCTTAACGACACCGCCACCCGCTACCGCGCTGTCATCGACCAATACAAAAAACAAGCCGACAGCGGAATGAGAATCGTAGAGCTTGACGCGACGCTTCCAAAAGAAAAAATTTCGGATTTAATCTGGAACGAAATTCTTCCGATAATAAATTCGTGAAAAAGTTTGCCAAAATATTCATTGTTCTCGCAATTGCCATAGGCTCGGCGCTGTCGTTTTGCCCGCTGGCGTTTTCGTACATGGTAAAATACAAGGAGGACTTTTACAAGCTTTATCACGTCCACTACCAGCAATATCCAGACGACTGCATGGAAAACATTTACTGGCTGGAGCAGGCCGTGCGGGCGGACTTTGCAAATCCCCTTTACGCCAGGGCCAAAATTCAAACCAAAGAGGAATGGGAAAAATACCGAAACCTTTTCCAAATGCACCTAAACCTTAAATTGATTGAGCAGCACATGCGGCTTGCCCGCGTCTACGACAGGCGCGCGATTTGCTTTTACGACGCTCCCTGGAAAGACGAATACATGGCCAACTTAAAGAAGGCAAAAAGCTGCTACGAGGCCGGCCTTTACTATTGGCGCGAGGCGCGCCTTTGGTCGGAGAAGGCCAGCGAAACAAAATTCCGCTTTTTGTTCTTGGAAGACCTTACAAATTGGGAAGACGAAAACAAGCGCATAGCCGACGCGGAGCTGGACTACAAAAAAATCTTAGAGCGCGAGCTTGTCCGCGTTTCCGCCGAAATCGAAAAGCTTGAATCGATGGGCCGCTCGTATTGACGAGCGCTAGAAAAATCATGCGCGGCGTGATATAATGCCCGCATGCAAGAAAACGTCTTTTCAATCAATTACCAAAAGCAATATATCGCCGTTCCAAAAACCGAAATTCATTTTATCCAAGACAAAATCGACTTAAAGAAACTGTTCTTTTCAAAAAGCCCGGAACTTCAAACTGACCATAACGGCACGAGCGGAAAGCGCCTTTTTACGATAGACACAAACGTGGCCGCCCTGCCCGCCCTTAAAAATTTTGTCCAACTCTTTGGCGCGCAAGGCTCTGACGGCAAGGCCGCGCAAGGCCAAAAAGCCGCCGCGCGGACAGCCGCGCCCCGCCCCGGAACTTACGATGGAATCGGAGCGGCCAAAGGAAGCGCGCTTGTCATAATTAAGGCCGGCGAAAAAAACAAGACAATAAAAAGCGTTTTGCAAATCGTTACGGCCGCCCTTGAGCGCGCGTGGACCCGCAAAGACATTTTTTGCGCCATCGGCGGCGGCGTCCTTACCGACATGACAGCCTTTGCCGCGGCCATTTACAAGCGGGGCGCGGTTTGCGAATTTGTTCCCACAACGCTGCTGGCCATGGTTGACGCGGCGATGGGCGGAAAGACAGGCTGCGACTTTGAGGACTACAAAAATATGATAGGCGCCTTTTATCCCGCCCGAGCGCTTTACGTCTACCCCCAATTTGTCCAGTCCTTGAGCGCCGCGCAATACCGGTCGGGCTTTGCCGAGGCCTTTAAGACGGCGCTTTTGTACGACAAAAAAATGTTCGCCGCGATTTGCAAAAACAAACAAAAGGTCAAGGACCGCGAGCCGGACTTTGTATTTAAAATGATTCAGGCCTGCGCAAAGGCCAAGGCGCGCGTTGTCCAAAAGGACATGACCGAAAAAAACATCCGCATGCAATTGAATCTTGGCCACACCTTTGGCCACGCGCTCGAAACTTGCGCGGGCCTTGGAAAAATCTCGCACGGCGACGCGGTGGCCTGGGGAATCGGACGCGCGCTTTGCCTTAGCCAAAATCTTGGACTATGCTCCAAAGAATACAAGCAAAGCGTCGCCGAGCTTTTGGACTATTTTGGCTGGGAAAGTTCCGCAAAGCCAAAATGCTTTTGCCCAAAAGACGGCGCGCGCAAATTGCTGGACGCGATGAAGCGCGACAAAAAAAACTCTTCAAGCAAAGTTCGCGTAATTTTGCAGCGCGGCCTTTGCGACACAGTGATAACCGAAGTCTCTGACAAGGACATAATAAAATGCCTCTAGACAAAAACCTTTACTTTGACTGGGCCGCGACGGCCATTCCCGACAAAGAAATTTTATCCGCCGCGCTCGCAAAATCTTTGGAAGCGTGGGCCAACCCTTCAAGCGTTCACGCCGCCGGAAAGGCCGCCCGCGCCGCGTTGGAAGAAGCGCGAAAAAATTGCGCCGACGTTTTGGGCGTACAAGCAAAGCAGCTTGTATTCACCTCGGGCGGAACCGAAAGCGACCACATCCCCTTGCTCGCGATTCTTAACCGTCCCGAAAAAGGAAACGTCGCGGTGAGCGCCATCGAGCACCCCGCCTTGCGCGAAATGTCCGACGAACTAAAAAAGTGCGGAATAGAGCCCCGCTTTATTCCCGCCGACAAAAACGGCTTTGTGACGCCAGACGCGGTCTTGCAAACCGTTGACGAAAAGACTTTGTTCGTCTCGGTTATGGCGGTGAACAACGAAACAGGCGCGATCCAACCGGTAAAAGAAATCGCCGCCGCGCTTGAAGAAAAATATAAGGGCAAGCGAAAGCCGCGCTTTCACGTTGACTGCGTGCAAGCCCTTGGAAAAATACCGATTGACTTTTTGAACGAACCCGGAGTTGACTCGGCCGCTTTTAGCGCCCACAAAATTTGCGGACCGCGCGGCATTGGCCTTTTGTACCTAAAAAAAGAGGAAGAAATATTTTTGCGCGGCGGCGGCCAAGAAGGAGGCGCCCGAAGCGGAACCGAAAACCTCTTTGGCGCCATCGCTTTTGGCGAATGTTTAAAAAAATATGCTTTTAGTACGAGTAAAGAAAATCCGCGCCTGAAAGCGCAAAAGGAATGGACAGCATCTTTTATCAAGGAGCTTTGCGCCATAAAAGGAGCGGCTGTAATACCAGAGTCGCGCGCAAGTCTTAGTCAGGAAGAAAGTTGCGGCGCGATTGCCGACCGCTTTTCGCCATGGGTAATACAAGCAAGCTTTAAAAACATTCCTGGCCAAGTTATGCTGCGCGCGCTTGACGCAAAGGGCATTTGCGTCTCAACAGGAAGCGCCTGCTCGTCCAAAAAAGCCTCGCGGCCGATTTTGGAAGCGATGGGAGTTCCGATAGAGCAAAGGGAAACTTCTGTCCGGTTTAGTTTTGGGCCGGCGACAACGCGCGAGGGCATGGACGCGCTCTTGGCCGCCATAAAAGAAGTTTGCGCGGCCTTTAATTGACGCGCGCTTTTTAGGCTTGCAAAAACTTAATTAAACTTTGCGCTGCCCAGCTGTCCGCAAGCGGCGTTGACGCCCGCTCCCCTGCGGCGGCGCAAGGTTACGTTAAGGCCTGCGGCCTCCAATTGCTTGACAAAGTCGTCGCACTCTTTTTGAGTCGGCTCCTCAAAGGGCAGAGTCTTTACAGGATTCCAAGGAATAAGATTAATGTTCACGTCGACGCCGCGCGCAAATTCTATCATGCGGGCCGCGCTTTCTTTGCCAGTGTTAGTTGAGCCAAGCAAGGCCGCTTCCAAAGTGACGCGGCGGCCGGATTTTTTGGCGTAATAATCAATCGCCTTGCGCACTTCGGGCAAGGGATTTGTTTTTGTCACCGGCATCAACCGCTCGCGCAAGTCCGGGTCGGCGGTGGTAAGGCTAAGGGCCAAGCGAATCTTTGGGCCGTTGTCGGCCAAGTCGTAAATGCCCTTTGTTATTCCGCAGGTCGAAAGGGTTATTCTTTTTGTTCCAAGAGCGCGGCCATCCTTGTGGGTCAAAACCTTTATCGCTTTTCTAATCGCCTCCAAGTTGAGCATGGGCTCGCCCATTCCCATAAAGACAATGTTGTCCAGCGTTCCGCATTCCTTTTCCAAAAACAAAAATTGCTCCACAATTTCCGCCGCGGTCAAATTGCGCGCAAAGCCCAAATGGCCTGTCTGGCAAAAAGCGCACGCCATCGCGCAGCCGGCCTGGCAAGAGACGCAGGCTGTTTTGCGGCCTTCGATGTCGGTAAGCAAAACAGTTTCGATCAAAAGGCCGTTGCCGGTTTTTATTTGCAGCTTTACAGTTCCGTCCTTGTCCTTAAAAACTTGGTTGACGCAAGAGGAGCGCAAGCAGGCCTTTTGCTGCAAGTCGGCGCGCAAGTCCTTTGGAATGTTTGTCATTGCGTCAAAGGATTCGGCGCCAAGCGAAACCCATTTAAAAATTTGCTTTCCTCTAAAGGCGGGAGACAAGTCGAGCTCTGAACAAATTTCGTCCGGCAAAAGCGCGGACAAGGGAATCAATTGCATCGGACAAAAAGATCAGGCGTTTTTCTTGAGGCGTTCCAAAGTTTCGTTGATGGCTTGGCTTCTGATGCCGAACTTTTGGAATGACTCAAGAGTTTCTATCGCCTTTTTCTTTTGGTTCATCTTTGTGTAGCTGTCGGCCAAATCGATGTAAAGGCGATAATTTTTGGGATCGTTCTTTATCAAGGCGCCAAGGCGTTCGGCGCTTTCTTCGTAGCGGCCTTCGCCCTTGCAAATCAAGGCAAGTCCTAGCGCGGCGTAAATGTCAAAGTCGATGTTCATCGCCTTGTTGTAGTACATCTCGGCCGTTCTGTAGTCGCCCGAATTGCGGTAAGCGTCGCCCGCGCGGGTAAGGATTACCTTGTTGTTTGGATCCATGTCCAAAATTTTGTTCCAGTATTCAATCGAGCGGAACTGCTGGTTCATTCCGCGGTAGCAGTCGGCAAGGCCAAAGAGCGCGTAGAAATTTTTGGGGTCAAGGCTTAGCGCCCTCTCAAAGAAGGGAACGCCCTTTTCAAAGCTCTTGAGCTTTCTGTGGCAGTTTCCGATGCTGGTAAGAACGCGGATGTCAACTTGGTTTTCGTTGAGCTCAAGCATTCTTGTCCAATAAAAAAGCGCGTCGGTGTATTCCTTAAAGTCGTAGTGCAAGTGGCCCAAGCCGATAAGCGCGTAGGGATTGTTCTCTTCCATGTCCAAAACTTTAAGATAAAGCTGCTTGCTCTTTTTAAAGTCGCGAATTTTTCGGTAAGCGTCGGCCACGCGCGTAAGGACAGTTATGTTGCGGTCGTCGTGGACCAAGTACTGCTCCCAAATGTCTATGGCCTTGTGGAATTGGTTGAGCGTTTTGTAGCAGTCGGCCAAGCCAAATAGCGCGTAGTTGTTTCCGGGATAAAACGAAAGGCACTTTGTGTAATAGTCGATGGCGTCGTTAAAATGGTTGAGCTTGCGTTCGCTGTCGCCCAAACCTACAAGCGCGTAGTTGTTGTTGTTTTCTATTTCCAGGATTTTCTTAAACTCGGTCTTGGCCGCGTCTATCTCGCCCTCTTTAAGAAGCTGGTAGCCGCGCTTTGAAAGTTCGGCGATTTCGTTGTTTTTTCCGTCAACTTTGATTTCGGGATACTCTTCAAACGAATTTTGTCCGATGTCGCTCATTTTTTAACTCCTGGGGGAACAAGTCCCTTTATTTTTTTTCATCGTCTTTTAAAAGACTGCCTATCGTCGCGGCGATTTTTTCGTAAATCGGCCCTACTTTGCTAGTGTTGTGAGCAAGTGTGTACATTTTTAGCGCCTTAAGCGTTTGCTTTTTTTTGGCGTATTCGTCTCCAACCCGAATCAATCCGTCGGAATATCCGGTTGTCAAATAAACGCGCCTGGCGCTTTCAATGTCTCCGTTGTTAAAAAAAACGTTCCCACGCCTGTTGAGGATTGCCTTTTGTTCGGACGAAAGCCCTTTTATAGGTCTGTCGGTAACTTTAATAAATCCGTCCGGAATCTCTTTTTCTTCCAAAACGTCTTTAAAATTTAAGGCCATAAACTTTTCCAATGTTTTTTTTACTTCGACTTTAAAATTATAACATAATTTTAATTTTTGTCAAGGAAATTATTCCCTCAAATCTCCATTTTCCCTATTTGCAAAATGGCAAAAAAGCGGTAAAATTAGGGCATGACCAAAGACCAAATAGCCAAAATGATTGACCACACGCTTTTGGCCGCCACCGCGACAAAAGCCCAAATTCTTAAAATCTGCGACGAAGCCAAAAAATACGGCTTTGCCTCCGTTTGCGTAAACCCCGTCTGGGTTCCCCTTGCGGCCAAAGAGCTGCAGGACTGCCCTTCCGCCGTATGCACTGTAATCGGCTTTCCACTAGGAGCGGAACGGAGCCAAACCAAGGCCTATGCCGCAAAAGAGGCCGTGTTGGACGGAGCGGACGAAATCGACATGGTGATTAACATCGGCGCGGCAAAAGAAGGCGCCTTTGACCTTGTCCAAGATGACATTCGCGCCGTTGTCCAGGCCACAAAGGAAGGCGGCGACAAAATGGGCAAAAAGGCCCTTGTCAAAGTCATAGTCGAAACCTGCTATTTGACAGACCAAGAAATCGAGGCCGCCTGCCTTGCCGCCCAAAAAGCCGGCGCCGACTTTGTAAAAACCTCGACCGGTTTTGGAACGCCCAAGGACGCGGACGGAAAGGCCCTCCCCAACGGAGCGCAAGTCCGCCACGTGGCCCTTATGCGAAAAACTGTCGGTCCCAAGATGGGCGTAAAGGCCAGCGGAGGCATCCGCGACGCCGCCTTTGCCAAGGAACTGGTAGAAGCCGGAGCCAACCGCCTAGGCTGCTCCGCCGGCGTGACTATTGTCGAAGGCTGGGGCCGCTCGTAGCGCGATTTTATTTGGCTGGAGTCGCCTGCCAGAGCATTTTATTATCTTCAAAGAACCAGCGGACGCGGCCCTCTTTGTAAAGGTAAGTCAAATACGAGCGCAAGGAGCTTCCGACAAGCATGTGCTGGCTTAGACGCAAGGTCATGTCGCTTTTGTCGGCAAAGGCTTTTAAAAGCTCCTCGTGAGTTTTTGGCTGGACTAAAATTTCTTCTATAAGTTTTTCGTTAGAAATCGTCGAAATCAAATTCAATTCCACCAGCTCGTCCACCTCGTCGTAAATGTCCCCGTGGCTTGGAACAAAATAGTCCGACTCGATTTTGGCTATGCGGGCCAGAGACTCCTTAAAGGACTTTACGTCCACAACAAAAGGAGTCCAAAAGCGCTTTAGCATCGAGCGGCCAAAAATTCCGTCGCCCGCGTAAAAAACTTTTTTGCCGTCGCCTCCGCAAGCCAAAACGCCAACCATGTCAAAGGAGTGGCCGGGCAGCGGAACAAACTCAAATTCGAGCGAGCCGCATTTTATCTTTTGTCCGTCTTCGACCACTTGGTCGACAAAACATTTTTGCGCGTGAAAGTATGGAACGTCCAATTCGGGCAAGGGAAAGGCGCCGTAACAAAGCTGGACTTGCGTTTGCGGCGCTTCGGCGCAAGACTTTTCTTCTTGGGTGGCCCATATTTGGCAGCCGGTCTTTTCTTTGAGCCAGGCGTTTCCGCCAATGTGGTCGGCGTGCGCGTGGGTGCAAATCACGGCTTTGACGATTGTCTTTCCAAAATATTTTTGGCAAGCGTCGTAAAGCTTTTGCGCAAAAGCGGCGTCCTCGCCGGAGTCAATAAAATAAATTTCGGTTATGCCTAAAGAATTTTTTTGGGCGGCGACGCCGACGTTTGTAGGCCCCGCAAACACATAAAGGTTTTGGGTCAATTGCTTGAGCGTAAATTCTTGGCGCGCGATTTCAGCCAAAATCACTCACCGCCTTGGAGCAATTTCTTTTTTAACTTATTGATTAGAATTGTGTCCCGCAAGGCCAAGCCCGCCGCCGCCAAAAACAAAAGCGCCATGACGGCATAGAACAAGGGGCTGCCGGGATTGGTTTTAAAATCTTTAAATGTAATGTAAACCAGGAAGACGCAGAGAGCGCCGCACAAATAACGGTTTGACTCCAAACCCTTTTTTTGAGATTCCAGCTTTTGTCTTTCCGCGTCTTCCATAAGTTTACTTTGCTATTTCGATTTGAACAACCTTGTAGTTGTACAATGTTTCGTTAATCTTGAAAGAGAATTCCTCTTCGGGCTTTCTGTTCAACAAGGCGTTTCCGCGTGGAGACATGTACGAGATGATTCCCTTGTCCGGATCCGATTCCCAGGGGCCCATGATTGTGTAAACCTCGTTTTGGTTTGTGTCCTTGTTGAGAAGGGTGACTTTGGTTCCAAAAGAAACGATCGCTGTAGAGGCGGTTGTCGGGTCGAACACGACGGCGCGGTTGAGCTCTTCCTGCAACTTGGCCAAGGTGACGTTGAGGTAGTGCTGGTGCTCTTTGGCGGCCTTGTATTCGGCGTTTTCCTTAAGGTCTCCCTGTGCGCGGGCCTCGCCGATTTCCTTGGCGTTGGCGGGAATGTCAACCTTTTGGATTTGCTCGGCAAGGGCTTTCTTTTCTTCAAGCTTGGCCAGAGTGACAAGCATTCCCTTGGGAGCGGCGGCCTTTTCTTCGGTGGTGCGGAACTTGTAGTCGGGATACTTTTCCAAAATGCTGTTGCGGAGCTTGCTCTTGATTTTTGGAGGCAAAGACTGAATGTCGTCAACCAAGGTGTACATCTTTGTGACAGTCTCTTCGCCGTTTTGGAACATATAAGTTGAAAGCGCGTCCGTCTTGAACAAAAGGTCTTCGGCCTGCTTTTCGATTTTTTTGTTGTCGGTTGTGTTGACGTGATTGGCGATTTCGCGGAAGCAAAGCTCGATGATGTTCAAAAGCGCGATGAGCTGCTTTTCGTAAGAAACGCCGCTGTCCTTGTACCACGCTTCCTGCTGGCAGTTGGCAAAGAGATACAAGATCGCCGAGCGATAGTCCTTGAAGCTTTCAAAGCAAGAGGCGACAAAGGCCTTGAGCTTATCGGCTCCGCCGTTGGCGGCGACTTCGTTGAGCATTTCAGTCTTGAGAACAATCGGGAACAACTTAAGATACTGGTCCTGCCAATCGGGCAAAAGCTTTACGTCCTTCAAGAAGTCGGCCTTGAGGCTTGTGTTCTTGGTGTCCTTGAGCTCGTCGTAAGTGGCGCGGGGATCTTCCAAGTCGCCGTAAATTTGGGCGAATGTGTACTTGCAAGGATAGACGCGGGCAGGAATCAAGCTTCCAATCTTTTGAACGGTCAAGTAAGCGGCAACAACCTGAGTAGTCGCGTGAGTGACAGTCTTGAGGAAGCCTGTAAAGTATTGGTACATGTCGCTGAACAAGTCGCTGTCCTTGTCGGCTCCTTCGTCCTTTACGAACTTCATTATGATGTCAACGCGGGCAAAGAATTCTTTTTGCGCCTTGAACTCGTTGTTGTATTTTTCTTCGTTAGAAACTTCGTGGTCGCGAACGATGTACTGGGTTATGTCGTTGGGGTTGACGCCAAAGGTTGAGTCTGTTTCCAAAATCTTTTTGGCGGCGTTGTTCCAGCTTGTCCATTCTTTGGTTTCCAAGATTGAAGGAACCAATTCGGCCTTGATGCGCTTGAAGTCGCAAGAATTTCCAAAGCTCTTGATGATTGTCTTGAGGGTCTCGGCCTTGTTTTCCTTGACCATCTTTGAAAGCTCTTCGCGAGTCTTTGTGGCCTTAAGAACCCAAATGTGGTCGTTCTTAAGCGGAGTCAAGGCGCTGACAGCCATCTTGAGGGACATCTCGTGGATGCCGCTCTTTTTTCCAAAATTGATTGTAAGGTTGTCGTTCTTTGACTTGACGATTTTTCCTACGCCCCAAGCGCGGTGGAACACAAAGCTCTTGACGTCAAAGGCGATGTGCTTTTCAAAGTCGCCGATGGCTTCGAACACGTTGCGGAAATTTTGGGTGAGGTCGCTTGAGGCGATGTAGTCGTCAAGGTTGGAGCGGCCGGCGTACAAGCCCTTGTAGCAATCGACGATTTCGCGGCGGGCCCAAGAGTCTTTGGGGTCGATTTGCAAAATCAATTTGAGTATGTCAATCGCGGTCTCCCACTTTTGGTTGTCCTTGTACCAGGCGTAAAGCTCCTGCATCAAAAGCGCGGACTTGTCTTCGCTGATGGACTTGGCAACCTTTCTTTGAACAGAAAGGAAAAAGTCGATCTCTTGCGGAACCAAAGAAACAAGCTTTGACCAAACTTCCTTTACGGGAGCGATGTTCTTGAGGGAAACATAGCGGTGGAGCGCCTTTTTGTAAAAGCTGATGGCGTTGTCTGTCTCGCCCTTCTCTTCGTAGCGCTCGGCCAAAGCCTTGGCCATCTCCGCTTCCTCAAAGTCAATCTTTACGATTTTTTCGTAAAGGGCCCACATCTCTTCGTTCTTGTCTTCGCGGTAGCGCTCGGCCAAGGCGCGCAAGGCAAACTTGTTGTTCTCGTCGCTGGCCAAAATGCTTTTGCAAATGTAGACGACAATCGGCTCTTTTTTGTTCTTGTTGAAAATGTCGACAAGGCTGACCAAGGCGGAATTGTCGAGGGCGCCCTGCTTGAGAGCCAACATTCCAGAAATATAGAGAGCGGTGATGCTGTCCTTTGAATGCGTCAAATGCTCGTCGCAAACGTCGCGAATCTCGCTGACCGCGTTCTCTTGAACCGCTTGAGCGACAATCTTCTCAAGCTCCTCGATATTGTTCTGAGTGACATTGCTGATAGCGGCGCGAGTCCATGACTCTTCCTTAAGCTGCTCCTGAACCTTCTTTACCAATTCTTCTGACATTTGATTCTCCTGTTGTCATTTGACATATAGCTCATATATTTCTGTATCAAGAATTTTTATTCTTGTTGTTATCTCGTTTGCCATGCCCGCGCCGCCGTCAATCGAACTGTAGTAGTCGATAAGCCAAAAATAAAGGTTTATCAAGCGAGGGACCAAAAGTTCCCTTTGGCAAGACGGATCCTTTATTTCAGTTTCTTTGGCGTATATCTCCTGCCTAAGCCTGGCCACTTCCGGAGTACGCAGCTTTCGCTTTACAGTGAACACGCCGTAAATGGTTCCGTAAACAGGAAGCCACTCCATCAAAGCCGCTCCGCTGTAGCCCTTGTCCTGAACGTTCCTTATCAAACACTGAATCAATTCAGAGTCCAAAAAGGCCGGATCTATTTTTTGCGGGTCCACGTAAAAGGCTTCCCGAAACAAAACCTTGGCGTGCTTTTCTTCCGCGCACAAGGCGTAGCAGTCGGCCATCTCGGCGATAATCGCGGCTGTGTCCGGCCTTACGGTATTCGCGTCGGTCAAAAAATTGCGGGCGGTTTCGTAAGAGCCCAGCTTTTTGTAGCAAAGGCCGGTCTTTCGCAAGATTTCGGCTTTTTGCGCGGGGTCCTTTTCTCCGGACAGCTCGTTGTAACAAGCCAAAGCCAAGGAAAAAACCCCTATCTTGACGGCAAAAAGCGTCCGGTCAAAAGTCTTCTTTTCTCTCTTTAGGAAATTTAGAAAACTCTTCCACTCGTTGCAGTAAGTTTCGCCCCGCTCAAAAGCGTCCTTTACGCCCTTGCAGCGCTCCACCACGTCAATCCAAAAATTGCAGCAGTCAATCGCAAAGAGAATTTCCTGGTTTTCCAGTTCGTAAACGAGGGCCGAGTTGAGCAAAGCCTTGGCTTCAGCCGGGTTGCCGCTCCTTACCAAACTGTATGCCTGCAAAATTTCGTCTGACATAGCGTAAATTCAATTATAACGATTGGCGGACTTTAGTCAATAAAAAAGGTGATTTTTTTTGAATTTTGGAAAAGATATAATATGAATTTTTCAATTTGTGTCAACCCCCTTTCGAGGGCTCTTGTCGCCCGATTCCGCTATTGAACAATTCCGCCGTTTAATTTATAATGTTCGGCATAAAATCCTTAAGGAGCTTTTTTATGGTTAATTACAAAGATTTGGGCCTTGTGAACACACGCGACATGTTCGCCAAGGCAATGAAAGGCGGATACGCCATTCCCGCGTTCAACTTCAACAACATGGAGCAGATGCAGGCTATCATCATGGCTTGCGTTGAGGCCAAGTCTCCCGTCATCTTGCAGGTTTCAAAGGGAGCCCGCGCCTACGCCAACGCCAACATTCTTCGCAACATGGCCCGCGGAGCCGTTGAGTACGCCCACGAGTTGGGATGCGACATTCCGATCGTCCTCCACCTTGACCACGGTCCGAACTTTGAAGTTGCCAAAGACTGCATCGACAACGGATTTTCTTCTGTAATGATCGACGGCTCGGCCCTTCCCTACGACGAGAACGTAGCGGTCACAAAAAAGGTAGTTGAGTACGCCCACAAATACGACGTCACCGTAGAAGCCGAGCTTGGCGTTCTTGGCGGCGTTGAGGACGAAGTTTCAGCCGAAGAGTCAAAGTACACAAAGCCCGAGGAAGTAATCGACTTCACTTCAAAGACTGGCTGCGACTCATTGGCCATCTCAATCGGAACAAGCCACGGCCGCTGCAAATTCACTCCGGCCCAGTGCACAAGAACTCCCGACGGAGTTTTGATTCCTCCGCCGTTGGCCTTTGACGTTTTGGCCGCCATCGAGCAAAAGCTCCCCGGCTTCCCAATCGTTTTGCACGGATCTTCTTCAGTTCCTGTTGAATACGTAAAAATCATCGAGCAGTACGGCGGAAAGATTCCGGATTCAGTCGGAATCCCCGAAGAGCAGCTCCGCAAGGCCGCCAAGAGCGCCGTTTGCAAGATCAACATCGACTCTGACGGACGCTTGGCCATGACAGCCGCCATCCGCCGCCACCTTGCCGAGCACCCGGGCGACTTTGACCCCCGCCAGTACCTCACTCCCGCCCGCGAAGAGCTCAAAAAGATGTACATGCACAAGTGCGTGAACGTACTCGGCTCAGCCGGCCACGCTTTGGACTAGTCAATGTCATTGTCGGGCGCGCACCGACAATCTTTTGAACATAACTGCCGCTCCGCAATGGGGCGGCTTTTTTTTGCCCTAAACTCGCCCGCAATAATTCCGATAATAAAGAAGAATCTCTATCTTTAAAAAAGCGGGGTGGATTTGCATGAAAAACCAACTTTTAACATTTGTTATCGCCATTTGTTCAATCGCACTGGCCTTTTTTGTCAACGGCTGCGCGACGACAGAAAAAAAGCCGATGACCGCGCAAGAGTACATTTTGGCCGGAGAAATTGACAAGGCCAAGGCTCTTTTTACCAACCAAGCGGACATCAACACCGTTGACGAGGACGGAAACACGGCCCTCCACACGGCGGCAAGAATCAACGACGCCGACTTGGTGACCTTTCTTGTAATAAAAGGCTCGGACATGGAGCTAAAGAACAATTCGGGCGACACAGCCCTTCATGTGGCGATCAAGTCTGACTGCTACGAGTCTTCGCGCGCCTTGACCAATTTGGGCTCAGACATTTTTTCGCTTGACGCCGAAGGAATCAGCGCCTTGGAAACTTCGTTGAACCGCGGCGACGTCTACTACGACATAATGATAAACGAAAAAACCGCCCAACTAAAGGACGAGAACAACGGAAACGGAATCGTCCACTACTTTGTGAACACGCAAAACAAAAAGGCGATAGATTACTGCGTCAATAAAAAAATTGACATCGACAAGAAAAATTCAAGAGGCCTCACCCCGCTCGCCTTGGCTCTTGAAAACCCAAAGAACATTGTCACCGCGCAAATCGCCGCGGACTTGATTTACGCAGGCGCCGCCCCTGTAAATTGCCCCGCAAAATACTTTGAGGACGCAATAGAGCAGCGCAACATGTCGCTTAGAATGGGCGACGGCCAGACACCCCTTCACATGGCGGCTATCCTTGGCCATACAGGAATCGCGCAGTATCTTTTGGACAACGGAGCCGACACAAGGGCCCAAGACATTTCGGGAGCGACGCCCTTGCACGAAGCGGTCCGCTACGGAAGGACAGAGATTGTGGCCCAGCTTTTGGCCAATGGAGCCGACATCAACGGAAAGGACAGCCTTGGAAAAACTCCCCTGCTTCTTTTGATTCCGCAAGAAAAGCAAAACGAGATTTACTCAATTCTTTTGGCCAACGGAGCCAACGTAAACCAAAAGGACATGTTCGGCGACACGGTTTTGCATGTCGCTTCTATGACAAAAATCAACCCCGAAGTTTTAGGAATGTTCACAAGCGCCGGAGCCGACATCAACATTCGCAACAAAAAAGGCTTGACTCCGCTTGCCACCGCAATTGAGCACGGAGAAGCCGCCCAAGTGAATTTCTTTGTCACAAACGGAGCGGACATCCACGCCGAGGACGCAAAAAAGATGACGCCACTCATCAGCGTTTTGCGCCGCTCCGACGACTTGTACAAGTCTTTGGTAATCAAAGAAAACGCTTCGACAACCGACTCCGAGGGAAACACTCCCCTTTTGGTTGCCCTAAAGCAAAACGCGGCCTTTGACAGAATCGAATACATCGCCAGCCTTGACTCAAACGTCAACGCCCGCAACCGCGACGGCGACAGCGCGCTGTTTATCGCGGTCGAAAAGAACAACCGCAAGGCCGGAGAGCTTTTGCTTTCGCGCAACGCGGACATCTTTGCCGCCAACACACAGGACGTCTCTCCGCTAAGAAAGTCTCTTGAAAGCTTGAACGGAAGCGAACAATGGCTTTTGAATTCAAAGACAATCACAGCCAGGGACGGAAGCGGAAACTCAGTCTTGCATTACGCGGCCGAATGGCAGCTTCCCAACGACACGCTTGATTTGTTGATACAAAAGGGAGCGGATGTAAACGCCGTCAACGGAAACGGAGAGACTCCCCTCTTTAGCGCGGCAAAAGGAGACAACACAAACGCCATCGACCTGCTTGTAAAGCGCGGCGCTTCGCTCAACGCCCGAGACCATTTGGGAAGCGGACCCTTGCACGCAGCCGTAAGATGGGACTCCTTGACCGCGGCCGAAAAGCTGATAAATCTTGGCGTGAACATCGACAGCCAGAACGTTGGCGGAAAGACGCCGCTGGCCGAAGCCGCCGTTGAAGGAAACACTACAATGGCCCGCCTCTTGTTGAGCCACGGAGCCAACCCCAACACTTACGACCAAAACGGCCGAACAAGCCTAAGCGACGCCATTAGAGGCGGCCAGTACGAAATGACAAAACTTTTGCTCTCCGCAAAGGCAAATCCGCAAATCCAGGACATGAGCGGAAGGACCCCCTTCCACGAAGCCGCGACTTTGGGAGACAAGGACATAATCAACCTTTTGAGAAAAGCAGGAGCCAATCCGCTGTCGCGCGACAAGAGCGGCGTCACTCCCCTTTCCATCGCCTTTGCAAAAGACTCCGACACAATGTACGCAGTTTTGGGCAGCGACAAGATGATAGCCGACTCTGACGGAAACACTCCGATTCACATCGCGCTCCAGTCAAAGACGGGCGTTTCGACCTTGCAGGCCTTGATTCAAAAGGGCTATCCCTTTGACACAAGAAATTCTTCGGGCTACACTCCTCTTTCGATCGCCGTGGACACAAAACAAAAGGACGCCGCGGCCCTCCTCCTTGAAAAAGGAGCGGACCCCTTTGCGCAAACTTCTTCAAAGGGAACTAGCGTTCTTTCGACCGCGTTCAACGACAAGAGCGGCTATTTGCTTGGTTACATCGTAAAGAATTCGGCCACCAAGACCGACATTCGCGGAAACACAATATTGCACTACGCCGCGCGCATGGCCGACGAGGACACAGTGGCCCGCCTTTTAAAGTGGGGCTTGAACAAAAACGCAAAGAACGTAAGCGGCGAAACGCCCTACGACGTGGCGGTAAGCTGGAAAAAAGAAGGCAACGCCGTGCTCCTTGCGCCGACAGTAGCGAACTAAATAAAAGCAAATAACGACAAAAACGGCCGCCTACAAAGCGGCCGTTTTTTTTGCGCCAATCTTCTACCATAATAAATTTGACACAAGAAAAATCGCGCGCTAAAATCTTCATATGTATAGAAAGATTTTTGACGCCCGCGCGGCCTTGAATCGCGCCCTTGTTTTGACGGCGCTGCTCGCCGCGCTTTGCCTCCCGGCCTTTGCCCAAGAAACGCCCTGGAAAAACTCCACAATCGTGGGCGTGGCGCAAGGCTACAATCCTAGACTTGCCGACGATTTTTATGCCGCCGTAAACCACGACTGGCTGGTTGCGGCAAAGATTCCGCAAGGCTATCCAAATTCCAACAGCTTTACGGAACGCAAAATTCAAGTGAACAAAGAGCTTTTGGACCTTATGACCAACAAAAGCCTGCAGGGCCGCGACGCGCAAAACGTTCAAAATTTGTACGCCCTGTTCTTGGATTGGGAAACAAGAAAAACAGGAATCGAAGAGCTGAAAAAAATTGTCGGGCGTGTGGAAAAAATAAAAACCATCAAAGAACTGGCCGACTATCTTGCCAGCGACGACTGCATTTACAACGGAAACACTCTTTGCAATTTTTACGTCGGAAAGGATGCAAACGACTCCTTTAGAAGCGCGCTGGAGATATATCCAACCAGCCTTTCGTTGGACGATTCAGCGGAATACAAAAAACTTAGCGACAACGGAAAGAACACAAAGGAGTTCAGGGACTCCGTCGCGCTTTTTATCCTTCAAAAGCTTGGATATGGCGCCGCGGCCGCCAAAGAAATCATCGCGCGCAAATACCAATTTGAAAGCGCCTTGGCGACCAGCATAATGACGGAAGAAGATTGCAGCTCTCCTGATTACCTAAAGAAAACCCTCAACCAAAAAAGCGTCCAAGAATTGCAGGAGCTTTCGCCAAATTATCCGCTTGTCCAAATAATGGCGCGGCGAGGAATGGACAAAGCCAAAAAAATTTATTTGGCGGAGCCTGCTTGGCTAAAGAAAATCAACGAGCTTTTTGTTCAAGACAATTTCGAAAGCGTCAAGGCCTGCATCATTGAATCCATCGCGCGCTCCGCCGCAATGTTTTTGGACAAAGACACCTATGATTTTTTCAACGCCGCCGCGGACAAACGCTTTGGAGTCGCAGAAGCGCAAAGTTTGGAACAAGACGCTTGCGACTTTGTCTCAGACATAATTTCCGTTCCGCTTTCAAAGCTATACGCAAAATATTGCGTTGACAAAAAAGCCAAGAGCCGCGTGACAAAAATAATAAAGGAAATCATCGCCGAATACAGAATAATGATAAACAGCCAAGACTGGCTTTGCGACGCCACAAAGAAAAAAGCGATAGAAAAAATAAACGCCACAAAAATTCACGTGGCCTATCCCGTCTTGTGGGACAATTACAGCGCGCTCGACATTCGCTCGGCGGCGGAAGGCGAAAGCATATTTAGCGCTGTTCAAAAAATTGACGCCTTCTTTATAAACAAAACCAACAAACAAGTGAACAAAAATCACGGAAGCGGAATGTGGAACAGCAAAGTTTACCAAGTGAACGCCTTTAACAGCCATTTAAACAATTCCATAAACATCATCGCGGGCATCTTGGGCGGCGCCTTTTACCGCCCGGACATGAAGGACGAAGAGCTTTACGCCACGCTAGGCGCCGTCATCGGCCACGAAATAAGCCATTCCTTTGACGCCGGCGGAAGCCAATTTGACAAACACGGCGCCATGAAAAACTGGTGGACAGAGGAAGACTACGCCGCCTTCCAGAAGCGCACTCAAAAAATAGCCGATTATTTTGACAGCATGAACACGCTTGGAAACGAGCGTCAAAGCGGAAAGACCCTGCAAGGCGAAGCGGCGGCCGACATAGGCGGCATAAAAGTAATGCTCGCGCTGGCCAAAAATAAGGACGACTTTGACTACGACCTTTTCTTTAAAACCTACGCGCGGCTTTGGGCAAGCGTAAGCCAAAAACAATTCGCCGACTGGAGGCTCAAGACCGACGTCCACCCATTCGACTACCTTAGGGTCAATGTCACAATTCAGCAATTCGACGAATTTTACAAAACTTACGGCATAAAACCCGGCGACAAAATGTATTTGGCGCCCGAAAAACGCATTGGAATTTGGTAATAAAAAACGCGCTTGCCTTGAACGGCAAAATGAGTTATAATGGAAGAATGAGGAAGAGAGACACAAAACAAGCGGAATTTCTCCTGGAAAACGAGCAAAAAATCAACAAGATTGTTTCTTGGCTGATGCTCCCGGGAGTTATTATTGGCATCGCGCTCATTGTTTTTCACGCGCTGGGCATTTTGCCCCGCATTTCATATCCAATCACTGCGACATACGCTTTAATCCAATTGGGACTTTGGTTTTTGGCAAGAGCTTTCATTATAGCAAATCCCAAAAACCGCGCGATAAAATATTTTTACCTTTTTGCCATAGAAATTTCGCTCTTTATGTCCAGCATTTCGCCCGGCGTGGTGATGTTCATGGGCTTTATAACCGTTCCGCTAATAAGCTGCCTATACTTTAATAGAAGATTCAGCCTGACAATGACCACCATCGGCTATTTTGTCTTGCTGGCCTCGCTTATAATCCGCGGAACCGTATTGCCCGAAAACAGCGTTGTTCCCATAAACCAAAACGTTTTGGGCTATTGCATTGGCTGCACTTTTGAATATATCCTTTGCGCGGTTTTTGTTGTTCTTGTCACAAGCTTTATCAGAAAAAGCATTGACGCGCAATTCCGCCAAATGCAAAAAGTTCAAAACATCCAAGACCGCTTGATACTAAGCGTCGCGGATTTGGTCGAGTCAAAAGACGCTTTTACCGGCCAGCACGTCCAAAGAACAGCCAACTATGTGGAACGCATTTGCGCCAAGATGATAGAAAAAGGCTTCTACCCCGACGAGCTCAACGAGCACACAGCAGAGGTGATGGTAAAAGCCGCTCCCCTTCACGACATGGGAAAGATGAAAATTCCCGAAACGATTTTGGAAAAGCCCGGAAAGCTGACCGACGACGAATTTGAAATCATAAAAATGCATCCTCTTTGGGGCGAGCAAATCATAGACAAGGCCTTTGCCGGAATCGAAGACGACGAGTTCACCCAATGCGCGCTTCTTATGGCGCTGACCCACCACGAAAAATGGGACGGAACGGGCTACCCCCTGCGCCTTGCCGAAAGCGAAATTCCCTTGTGCGGAAGAATCATGGCGGCGGCGGACGTTTTGGACGCGCTGTTGACCGTGCGTCCCTACAAGCGCGCCTTTACGATCGACGAAGCGATGAACATCTTTGCCGACACTTCGGGAAAGCAGTTTGACCCGCTTGTGGCCGAGGCGGTTTTGGAAATCGAAACCGAAATCACATACCTTCAGATTGAGGCGATGAACGACTCCACGATTTACGAAGCCAAGCGCGAAGACACCGGCCTTTACAAAAAACGCGAGAACGATTCCTAGACTTCGACAAACTGCGCGCGCAAGTTTGGAATGTCCACGCTTTTTGCCTTGACTATAATCTTATCGTTTAAGCTCAATTTGTTCTTTGGAGCGAACGTTGTCTGCTGCGCCAAAGACGGAATCATAAAGACGGCCTCGTTGCCCTTAAAGTCAACGCAAACGGCCTCGCCCGTCCAGTCGGGATTTTGCAAAAGATAAACCAAAGTCCAATGCAAGTCGCTTTTGCGCTCGGCCTTTTTGCAAGCGTAGGCCGCCTCGTCTCCGGCGGACAACCGTTCCAGCATCGCGTCCTTGTCGATAAGGTCGCGGCCGTCCAAAAAGGCGCGCAGCTGCTCGTGACACAAAAGGTCTCCGTAGCGGCGCAAGGGGCTTGTGACCTGGCTGTACATCCCCAAGCCCAAACCTGCGTGCGGGCCTGGAGCCAAGCCAACCTCGCGCCTGTGCATGCACTTAACGGTTTTGAATTCTCCGGCAAGACCGTCGGGCAAATCCTTGGGAATGTCGGGCGACTCTTGGCGGACGTAAACAAAAGGAATCTTGTTGGCAAAGGCAAAACGCGCCGCGCCTTCGCCCGCCAAAAGCATCATCTCGCGCACCACTTCGGCGCTTTGTGGATGAACCTCTGGCTCTATAAAAACTTTTTTGTTTTCATCAAGCGTGATGTGGACTTCGGGCAAATCGATTTCGACGCTGCCGGCATTTTTGCGCCGCTCCAAATTTCGAGCGGCTATTGCGAACAAATCCTTTAGCTCGCCGTCCTTAAGTCCGTCCGCCGCTTGGTATGTGAGCCGCTTTACGTTGACCAGCGTTTTAAAGACTTGGCATTCTTCTATGCTTCCGTCGGCGTTCAATAAAATGCGGAACGAAAGCGCGCGGCTCTTTGTCGTAAGGCCAAGCGCGTAGTCTTCCAAAGAATCTTCGCAAAGCATTCTGGCCGCGCCCTCTGGAATGTAAAGCGTCGCGCCGCGGTCCATCGCAGCCTTGTCAATCGGGCTTTGCGGAAGAATCGCGCTGGCCGGGTCGGCTATGTGAACCCACAAATATTTTCCGTCAAAGGCCACGGCGTCGTCCGGGTCGGCCGACCATTCGTTGTCTATCGCGTAAGAAATGCCTGGAACTTCCATTCGCTCTTCGTCGGGAGGAGCGGCCAAGCTTAAAGAGGCGGACTTCATCGAAAGGCCCCAGCGCGTCGGATGGGGATTTTTTGTAATCGCCCAAACGCCTGTGTCAAGCAAAAGCTTGTGGGCGTTCTCAGGCGTTGCGGCAACCCCAGCGTCTTGCATTACCTTGGACTTGTCGGTTTTGCCAAGCGCCACCGCCTCGACTTCGCCCATAAATTTTGAGTCGGCCGCAAGGTCCAGTACGCGATTTTTTAGGCGGTCCAAAAAGGCCGCGTAGTATTCGGCTTCGTGGGCCTTAAGGTCCGCCTTGCTTTTTAGCGCGGCGATTTCTTCTTGCGTCCGGGGAACAAAGGCCAGCGCGCAATTTTTAAGGTCGTCTTCCGACAAAGAAAATTCAAAGCCGCTCCTAAGTTTGTCGAAGTAAAAATACGCGGCCTCAGGCTTAGCGGCGGAATCCACCAGCGACAACAATTCCTCAAAAGAAATTTTTTGGCCGGCGGTGGAGTCGTCGCTTTGCAACAGTTCCCACGCCTCTGAAATTTTTGCGTCGGCGTGCTCGTCGCCAAAGGCCAAGACCTTTTCTATAGTCACGTTTTTTGACGGAAGAGCGGCGATGTCCTTGGCGCGGACTTTGACCGTGTCGTACTTGGCGGCCTTTCCCGTGTCGGTTGCGGGAGCGGAACAATATTTAATGGCGAACTTGTCGCCTTCGATTTCTGTGATTACGGCGGCGTTTTTTTTATACAAAACCGCTTGATTTTTTTCGAACATATCTTCATTATAATATAAACAGGAACAAAATGGAAGACAGCCCCTTTTACATCGGAAACTATTCTCAAAGCGGCCGCGAGGATTTGGAAGACCTAGAATTTAACGAGCAAGTCCACGCCGTCGGAATCGGAGCCTTTTACGGCTGCCCCAACCTGAGCCGCCTTGTCTTGAACAAGGACCTAAACTACATCGCCCCCCTAACCTTTGCCGCCTGCCCAAAATTAAAAGAAGTCCAGGCGGACTCAAACATTATCGCGCTGGCCCAAAACGCGTTTGAACAAAGCGGCTCGCAAGCCCAAAACGGGGCCGCCCAAAATATTTTGCAAGCCCAAAACGGGGCTGTGCTGGACCCCGCGCAAATTTTGCTCAAAAATCCTTCCTACAAGTTGGAAGGCGGCCTCTTGTACAACGCAAAATGGCGGTCAATACTTTTTGCCGTCGACAAAAATTTGGCGGCCATAGAGTTCCCCAAAAACACAAAGTCAATCGGCTGGTACGCCTTTGAAGGCTACGCAAACCTTCAAGAAGTTAACCTGCCCCCTACCGTTGAATGGATTGGCGAGCGCGCCTTTAGCAATTGCGCGGGCCTTAAAAAATTTGCGCTGACAAAAAGCGTAAAGCAAATCGAGCAGGCCGCCTTTTTGGGCTGCTCCTCGCTGGAAGAATTTAAAATCCCAAAAGGAACGGAAGAAATCGCGGCCTTTACCTTTAGCGGTTGCCTTAATTTGCGCGAGGTGGAAATTCCATTAAGCGTTAGGACAATCCGCGAAAAGGCCTTTGAGTTTTGCGAAAAATTGGAAAAGGTCACGGTCTCCAAATGGTGCCAGATTGAGGAAGGCGCCTTTGACAAGGGCGTGGAAATACATAGACTTTAAGCAAGCCTAAGAAGCGCGCAACACATCCACCAAGTGGCTTCCGGCGCCCAAAAGTTCGGGACGCTCGGAAATTTCAAGCGCGTATTTTTTGAAAAGCTCAAAGGTTTGGTCGTCCATCGCGTTAAGCTCGCGTCGCATGTAGTCGGCGGGGCCGTCGGGGCTAAAAATCTTTACCCGCTCCATGCCGCTTTTTTGGCGCAAAGCGTCAATGTCTTCCAAGCGGACGTATGAATACAAGTCGCCGTCGCCGCTAACAGTTTTAAAGGCGGCGTCAATTTGCCCCGCCGCGATGTTTTCTTTTATTTTGTTTTGGCCAAAGCAGTATTGAATTACCGCGTATTCGTTCATCGTGTAGGCGCAAAAAATCAGGCCGCCCTTTTTGGTCACACGGCGGGCCTCGGCCAAAGCGCGCAGCTTGTCCGATTCTTTGTGAAGGTGGTAAAGGGGGCCCAGCAAAAGAACAATATCAAATGTCGCGTCGTCCAAAAAATGCAAGTCGCGCGCGTCGCCCTGCCAGCACTTAACTTTTTCGTGCTTGGCGCGGAGTTTTTCTAGATTGGATTTTACAAGCTCGACGGCGGTAACGTCAAAGCCTTGCTTGCTTAGCGGAACGGAGTAAGCGCCAGTCGCCGCGCCAACGTCAAGGATTTTGAGCGGACCAAGGGCGGCCGCTTTTTGGTCTTGCAAACCGTCCCCGCAATGCGCGCCCGCCTCTCGGTTTTGCAAAAGATTTTCGGCGGCTGACAAAATGTTTTTCATTGTAACAAAAAATTCGACTTGGCCGTGCCGCGTCGTAAGGCGGTGTTCCTCGTCGAATTTTTTGTAGTAAGATTCCAAGTTAGTCATCAGTTTTAGATTGCGCCGCGAGTTTTGATTCGCCGCTCCGGCGAATTAAAACTCGTCACGCATAAAAGGCGCAAGCCTTTTTGCGTATTACTCAGTTGGTCTTTTTTTGAATGACTTGCTTTCCAAGATGGCCTGGCCTTCGCCGACCTTTTGTTCCATCATGGCGCGAACTTTAAGCGGAAGTCCGAACAAGGTGATAAAGCCCTGTGCGTCCTTGTGGTCGTAAAGCTCGCCTGTGGTGAAGCTTGCGATGCTCTCGTTGTACAAGCTGTACTTGCTGCCGGAGCCGGCGCCGCGGATGCTTCCCTTGTGCAAATAAACCTTTGCCCAACCCGTGACAGTTTCCTCCGTCTTGTTGACAAAGGCCATGCAAGAGTCGAACAAAGTTGTGAACCATTTTCCGTCGTAAATCAATTCGGCGACCTTGATTGAAATCTGCTGCTTGTAGTGGTATGTGTCGCGGTCAAGGCAAATGTGGTCCATCATGCGGTGGGCAAAGTACAAAATCGCTCCGCCGGGAGTTTCGTAAACGCCGCGGCTCTTCATTCCTACGCAGCGGTTTTCGCAAATGTCAACCAAACCAACGCCGTGCTTTCCGCCAATCTTGTTGAGCTTTTCGAGCAAGGCAAGCGCGTCCATCTTCTTTCCGTTGAGAGCGACGGGGATTCCCTTTTCAAAATCGATTTTGACAAACTCGCCTTTTTCGGGAGCGTCTTCGGGAACGGTCGTGTTCTTGAGCATATGCGGATAGTTGGGAGCGTTCTCGGTCTTCTCAAGCTCCAAGCCTTCGTGGCTGAGGTGCCAAATGTTTTCGTCGCGGCTGTACGACTGGTCATGCTTCATCGGAACTTCAAGCTTTCTGTCCTGAAGGTATTTGATCTCGGCCTCGCGGCTGTCCATGTTCCATTTGGGGTCGCGCCAGGCGGCGATTACCTTAAGGTCGGGAGCGAAAGCTTTGATGGCAAGCTCAAAGCGAACTTGGTCGTTGCCCTTTCCTGTGGCTCCGTGGCAAATCGCGACGGCCTTTTCTTGGCGAGCGTACTCAACCAAAATTTTTCCGATAAGCGGGCGCGCGGTGCTTGTTCCCAAAAGGTATTCGTCCTCGTAAACGGCGTTGGCCTTGAGGGCCGGCCAGCAGTATTCTTCGATGTATTCTTTGCGGGCGTCGACGACGTAGCAAGCGGAAGCTCCTGTCTTGAGCGCGCGGCTCTTGATTTGCTTCCAGTTGTCGCCCTGTCCCAAGTCGATGCAAACCGCGATTACGTCGTAGTCGTAGTTTTCCTTTAGCCAAGGAATGATGACAGTCGTGTCAAGTCCGCCCGAATAAGCCAAAACAACTTTGTCTTTCGCTTTTGCCATAATTTTCTCCTATGGGGGAAGCGGCGCCAAAAACCCGGGTCGTCCCTCTTTTTCCAAAATGAATATTTATGCAAAAAAGTGTATATTTTTGCGCATTTTTTGTCAACTAGCGGCAAGAAAATTTTTTGAGCAACCAAGACATCTTGTTAGCCGCATACGATCGGGCAAGCCCCAGTTTCAATCCGCAATATCGAGATAAAATAAAATGGAGGTCTTTCAAGGAACGTTTACTTTTTAACTGCGACGAACATCAAGTGGTCGCTGTTGGGGAGAACGACGTTCCACAAGGCTTCAAAGTCTTTCCAAGATTCCTTGCGGTTGCATACGCCGCCGCTTGAATTGCGGAAAGACGGAACCGAATCTTGAATGTAAACAAAGCGCTGGTCATAGCCCACTACGGGAACGTAGTGCCAGCCGCCAGGACAGTTAATCAACACGATTACCGGAATGTTATGGCTGACGGCGTTTTTAAGCGCGTCGGCGTCACCTTTAAAAACGTTCATCCCAAAGCCGCCCATCTTGTCCCAAAAATTTTTGAGCGGCTTGGGGTTGATTGTGCCGTCGGGATTTTTTTCTTCTATTTGCTCGTACAGTTCCAAGCCCTTGGCATCCTGGCCGTAAAAGCGCAAGACAAAAGCCGTGGACATCGCGGCGCACTCGTTGTGGCTTTGGCTTTCGGCGCGCGGCATTGGATCAATCGCAAATGTTTCCGCGTCCAAAGGAGATCCGGGGAGCGCGCTTGGGTCGTAGGCCGAAGCCATAATCATTCCGCGCTCGTAAAAGGCTTGGACAACCTCTTTTGGGTAGCGCTTTAAAACCTGCGCAAGCGGATCCTTTTCTTTGCAAGAAGAAAAAAGCGCCAGGGCGCAAAGAGTCGCGACCGCAAAAACAATTCGATTGCAAAAACGAGAACGGCTCATTTGACCAATTCCTTTAGGCTGGCCGCGACGCCTGCCATGTTTTGCAAGTCGGCGGGAATGATAAGCTTTGTGGCTTGTCCGTTGGCCACCTTTTCCAGCGTTTCCAGGCTGCGCAGCTTAATGACCGCGTCGTCGATTTTGGCTTCCTTAATCACCTTGAGGCCCTCGGCGGTTGCGGCTTGGACTTCGCGAATGGCCGCCGCTTCGCCTTCGGCCTTGCGAATCTTGGCTTCCTTTTCGGCTTCGGCCTGCAAAATCATTGACTGCTTCTTTCCTTCGGCCACAAGAATTTCGCTTTGCTTTTGGCCTTCGGCAATCAAGATTTTTTCGCGCCTTTCGCGTTCGGCGCGCATTTGCTTTTCCATCGCTTCGCGGATGGCCTCAGGCGGCATGATGTTCTTGACTTCTACGCGGTTGACCTTAATTCCCCAGGGGTCTGTGGCTTCGTCGATGATCGCGCGCATCTTTGTGTTTATGATGTCGCGGCTTGTGAGGGTGGTGTCCAAATCCAGCTCGCCGATTATGTTTCGCAGCGTGGTCGCACTGAGATTTTCAATGGCCATCATCGGGGCTTCCACGCCGTATGTGTAAAGCTTGGGCTCTGTGATTTGCATGTAGACCACGCTGTCGATTTTCATCGTTACGTTGTCCTTTGTGATTACCGGCTGCGGCGGAAAGTCCAGCACTTGCTCCTTAAGCGTCACGCTGTTGGCTATTCGGTCGATAAAGGGAATCTTAACGTGCAAGCCGGCCTGCCAGGTGGCGCAATAAGTTCCAAGCCGCTCGATGATGAACGCGCGCGACTGCGGAACAATCCGAATGTTGGCCACTACCAACAAAAAAATGATTACGCACAAAGCGATAAAAAAGTAACTGCTCATAACTTCGATTATCTCCTAATAATTCAAGTCCGTCAATATTTCCGTGTGGTCGCGGAAGACGGCAACCGTGTGCTCTTCGTGTGCGCTTGGGAGGCCGTCGTCCGTCACCACAGTCCAGCCGTCCTTGAGCACGTGGACGTCGGCCGTTCCCAAGTTAATCATAGGCTCAATCGCCAAAACCATTCCGGCTTGGATGCGGGGGTTGGAATCCAGCGCGTCCAGCGTGTTGGGAATGCTTGGGTCTTCGTGAACGTCAAGGCCTACGCCGTGGCCGCAGTATTCGTAAACAATTCCGTAGCCGTGCTTTTGGGCGATTTCTTGGACGGCGCGGGCGATGTCGCCTATGCGGTTTCCGGCCTTGCAAGCGGCGATTCCCGCGCGCAAGCATTCCAACGTAACGTCGTCAAGCTTTTTAATCTCCGGCTTTACGTTCCCCACCAAAACCGAATGAGTGGAATCGCTTATAAAGCCGTCAAGGTCAATGCCAACGTCTATGCTTACCAAGTCGCCGTCGTGAATGATGCGTTTTTTGGAGGGGATTCCGTGAATGACCTCTTCGTTGATAGACACGCAGGCGGCGCCGGCAAAGTCTTCGCGGTACCAAGCGGGCTTTCCGCCATGCCCTATGATAAAATGCTTGCAAAGGTCGTCAACGTCTTTGGTGCTCATTCCGGCCTTTATCTGCGGAAGCACTTCGTTGAACATGTCCGCAAGCAAGTGGCATGATTTTCTGATTCCGTCAATCTGCTTGTCATTCTTTAGTCGTATCATTTTATGTAACCTACCTATTTTTTGGCGCCAGAAATGCGGTCGGCTTCCTCAAAGCAAATTTGAGCCGTCCGCTCGTCGCCGATTCTATTATAAATTATTCCCATCTTGCGCAAAACAAAGGCGTCCTCGGCGTCGCCCAACTGCAACTCCAAGGCGCGCTCAAAAACGTCAAGCGCAAGCTCGTCGCTTATCGTTCCTTCTATGTGGTTGCGCAAAATGTTTTTTGCAAAGCCAAGCACTTCGGGAAAGAACAGCCTAAAGTAATCGTAAGAATACTCCATTTTAATTATTTGCTCAAGCAAGCAAAAGGCGTCGTAATACTCGCCGCGCAAGTGCAGTTCCTCGCAAAGAATAAAGCCGTAGTCCATAAAATTTTCGCGCGTGAACCAATGCTTGAGCGAAAACTTGCTGCGTTCCGTCTGCATTCTTTTAAACTCGTTGACCGCGTCGTCTTCCCTGCCCCGCATTAGGTCAAAGAAAATAAGCTTGGCGCGGCTTTCGTCGTCGTCGCGCGACAAAAGCCATTCGCGGTAATCCCACTCCTTTACCTTGCGCCTTCTAAAATGCTCGGCAAACGAAGAGTCAAAAATTGAGCGCGATTTTTGGTCGGTGAGAATTTCGTAAGCGCGGACAATCTTTTTAAAGTGCTCGGCGGTGTTTTGGTCGCCCGAAACGTCAGGGTGATATTTTTTGACTTTTTCTCGATAGGCGCGCCTGATTTCGGCGATTGTCGCGTCAGGCTTTACGCCAAGCAGTTTGTAGCAGTCTTCCATAAAAAAGCTTTACAGCATTCTGTAAAGTTCCTCAATCTTTGGCTCGTAAACTACCAAGGTTGAACAGCTTGCGTTCAAAATAATTTCTCTGTCTGTCCTAGAAAAAATCGCGGACTCGTCGGAAGCCTTTCCTGTAACTGAATAGCGCGAAGGATGGCCTCCTAGCAAAATCAACTTGGCGCCAAAAGCGTCGGCGGCCTTGACCACTTCGACCCACACGCTGCCTTCGCGCAATTCGGCCTCGGCCTTGATTCCCTTTTTCTTTGCCAAATCTGTGACAAGGTTCAAATACTTTTCGCCGTCGGCCCTAAGGTTGGTTTCAAAGCCGGCGCTTTCGTCCTGCACTAAAAATTTTCCGATTGTAAGGCGCTTTAAGGTCGCGGTGTCGACGACGTAAACAAACTTTAGGTTAAAATGGAATTGCTTGGCCATGATAATTCCGTACATCGCCGCGTGAATCGACGACTGGGAACCGTTTACAGCGACCAAAACATTTTTTACAAGCGGTTTAATCATCCGTATTCTCCTAGCCCTTTACTTTATTTTTTAGCGCCTTAAGGACAAACGTGTTGTCGCGCTCTCGTTCTTCCAATTGGCTTTCTATATATTTTTTTGTTTCCGACGCTTGCGGAATGACCATTTTGTCCAGCGCGTTGACGCGGCGCTGGGTTTTCTTTACCTCGCGGGCAAGGCGCCAAACAATCGTGCGTATGCTGGCCATGTCGGTAAGCAGGCGCAAAAGATTAAAGAAGTCGACCATCACTTCATCGCAGCTTGAAAAAGTTCCCAAAAAAGAATAGAACAGCTGCCGTTCGGGGAGCGCGACTTCTATCGAAGAAAAATTCATTCCTCCGATTGTCACAGGCTTTTCCTTTATCTTAAAGTCATACTGAACGGCTTGGGCCATTTGCTCGACGCGGTCTCCGCCAACGTTCATCAACATTCGCTTTAGGGCTGGATAAGCGCGGGCTATCAACTTGTCGATGTCGCGCTCCAACACCTTTACCTTGTCAACCATGCGCATAAGTTCCATTACAAGAATTTCGCGCTTTTGTTCAAGCAGCTCGTATCCGTTTTGGGCGGAGGCCAGCTGCTCTTTCATTGCGAGAAGGTTTGATTTTGTCGGAGCGATGTTCAGCTTGGCCATTTGTTCCGCTTAGTCCTTGGGAAGATACTTTTCGATGTATTCCTTGCTTACGCGCAAAAGCTCTTCGCGCGGCAAATACTTGAGAGTCCGCCAGCCGATGTCCAAAGTCTCTTCGATGGAACGGTCTTCGTATTCGCCCTGGCACAAGAACTCGCGCTCAAAATGGTTTCCAAAGTTCAAATACATTTTGTCCAGCTCGCCCAATTCCTCTTCGCCGATGATGGCGGCCAAGTTTCGGATTGACTTTACTTTTGAATATGAGGCGAACAACTGGCTTGAAACGCCCGCGTGGTCTTCGCGCGTCATCACGCGGCCGTCGGAAGCCACTCCAATTCCGTCCTTCATCAAGCGCGAAAGGCTGGGAAGTCCTGCCACCGGCGGATACATGTCCTTTTGGTAAAGCTCGCGTTCCAAAACAATCTGGCCCTCCGTGATGTAGCCTGTCAAGTCCGGAATCGGGTTTGAAATGTCGTCGTTGGGCATTGTCAAAATAGGAATCTGCGTGATGCTGCCCTCGCTGCCCTTGATGCGGCCGGCGCGTTCGTACAACTCGGCAAGGTCGGAATACAAGTAGCCCGGATAACCTTTTCGGCCGGGAACCTCGCCGCGCGTCGT
>JAFZLA010000024.1 GCA_017551705.1 Treponema sp. | reverse complement strand
GCAAGAAAAGAAGAGGACGCAGAGCGAGGCGCAAAAAGCGAGCGGGATAAAAAAGCGTTTCAACTATCGCCCCCCCCCGCCATACAAATGTAAGCATAAAGTTTAAAGACGCCAAAGCCCGCGAAAGTTGTTATAACCCGATCCAAGACTGTGACAGGGATTCGTCCCAAAAATGCCGACGCCAAAAAACCAAGGCCCTCGCCGTTAAAGGCAAAAATCACGCGGTCAAAGGCCCAGTCCTTGGCGTTCATATTGTAGGTAAAATAGCTTATGAAGCCCGACACGAGGGAACAGGCAAAGCCCGCCAAAATCGCGGCGGTCAAAAGGCGCAAAAAGACAAGGTTGACGTCCTTTTGCAAGTTTTGCTTTTTGCGTACAAAAAGCCAAGTGACCGCGATTATCGTCAGCGCCGAAAGCGAATAAAGATACAAGTAGTCGACTTTGCCGTAGAGCGCGCAAAGCTTTGCGCACACAAGCCCGTTAAAAAGCAAGTATTCGACAAAGGCCGCCACAGGCCCAAAGGCAAAGAGCGCGGCCATCATAAAAATTGTGTCAAAAAACAGCGGCGCCTGCAACACGTCCTGAAAGAACGTCGTGGCGCAAAAGTCCAATGCGCTAAAGGCGACAATGCTTAGAACGAGGCGCAGTTTTGACGGCTTTTGCTGTTTTTGAATCATAGCGTTATTATAGCGCTTGTTCGCGCCTAGGAGCAAGAAAAAGTCCGTCCCCGACGCAAAAGCGCTGGGGCGGAATATAAGTTAATGATTTTTAATTATTAATAAGAGTCCACGCCGAATCGGCATAAGCGTGAAAATTCATATCCGCAAATTCCGCGCCGACATCTTGGCCGCAAGCGGTTTTCAACTCGGTGTCCATAGAGGTAAGCTTCATTGTAGCGGTGGCGGCGTCGCCTGTAGCGGATGAAACGTCGACTTCAACAGAGAAAGAATAAGACTTTCCGTCACGGTCATACTTGGCGCAAGTCAATTTGTTTCCGTCAACCTTTGTCACATAGCCTTGCACTTGAGTTTTTGTATAGTCCTTGGCAGGTATTGTTACCTGTACCCCTTCGGAATGAATACGTGAAAGATCGCTATAGTTTGCTATTCCTACAGAGTTAGACCCAGAAAAACTGACGTTAGAAAAAATATCGGAGCCAGATGTAAAGCCGTTAAAATACGGCTTAAGAGTCAATGAGGAATCGGTTTGCTCGTAAGTAAAGCTGAACAACTGAGTATAAGCGACAAATTTGGCCGCGGCGCTGTCTCTGACATAATCCGCTGAACAGTCGAACTTTGTTAATAAATTCTTGTCGTCTTTTGTGACATAGGCCTTGATGTCTGTCCATTCCTTTTTTCCATCTTCTGTCTTGCTTCTGATAATGCAGTAAAGACGCTTGTTTGTCGCGTCATAAGAATAGTGGTAACTGTAATCGGGAGCGTCGCTTTTTGTGATGGTGAGAACGCCGTCTTTAAACGCAGCCTTATAAATGGAGCTGCTGAACTGGTATTTCTTTCCGTTAAAGGGGTCGCCTTCTTTAACATACGCTACAGGCAGCTTGCCAACATACGCCGTGGCAGATCCGCTTCCAGAGCCGCCGCCAGATGACCCGCTGTCCGAGCTGTTTGAACAACCAACCGCCATACAAACGGCAAGTATAATTGCCGCCATAATCGCAAGCGTCTTAACAAAATTCATGCTTTTTTTCATAAAAAATCTCCCTTTTTGGCATTTTTGCCGTAATTTGAGCCAATTTTACCTTTTACGGAGGCAAAAAGAAAGTGAGTTTTACGCACCGAAATTTTTTACGATTTTTTTCAAAAAAAGCCAAAATATCGATAAAAAACTCTATCTTATATGTGAGAAAAAATTATTAAGAGGAGATAAAATTGCGCTTGACAAATATTCACTTAAGTGCATATACTAAAGGAACTTGGTCCGTCAGTTCATCAGATGAATATGACGCATGGTTTGAAAGCCTTGACCAAGAATGCAAGGAAGAGCTTTTGCATCGCGTTCTTTTGCTGCAAGAATTCGGTCCCAACCTACCCCGCCCTTACGCTGACACTTTAAGGGGAACGAAAAATCGCAAGAACCTAAAGGAGCTTAGGGCTCAGACTGAAAAACATATTCTTAGAGCAATTTACTATTTTGACGCCCTGCGATCCGCGTTTTTGCTGACTGGCGGCGACAAAAAGGGAAAGGACCAAAAGAAGTTTTACAAGGACTTGATTGCAGAATCAGAGGCAATCATAGAAAAACACGAAAAGGAGCTAAACAAATGAAAGACGCAATAAAAGCTATGGAAAGCAAAATGTCCCCGGAGGCAGTCCGTCGCGCCCATATAAAGGCGGAACAGGACATTATGGCCATCAGGCTTTCGCAGCTCCGCGAGGAACGCAATGTAAAGCAATCCCAAATGAGTAATTTTTCGCAATCATCGGTTTCTAAAATAGAAAAAAGAAAGGATATAAAAGTCTCAACGCTCATAGACTACCTTGACAGCCTGGGAATGGGGCTAAAAATTGTAACTTACCCCAAAATGGCCGTTTCGGAAAAAAATGAAAGAATTTTGTTGAATGTTTAGCCGCCCGCCTCCGCGCCTTGAACAAATCCGCCTTTTATGATATAATGCTAGGACTATTTTTAGGGTGGCATTGACGTGTTTTTAAAAAGTCTTGACATATTCGGTTTTAAATCTTTCGCCGACCGCACTCACATCGACTTTGCGGACGGAATCACAGCGCTTTTGGGACCCAACGGCTGCGGAAAAAGCAATGTAGTCGACGCGATGAAATGGGTTTTGGCGGAGAACAAGTCCAAAAATTTGCGCGCCGCCACTATGGAAGGCGTCATTTTCAACGGAACCGAAACGCGCCCCGCGCTCAACTTGGCCGAAGTCACGCTTACAATCCTTAACGAAAATTCCTTGCTGCCCCGCCCCGATTCCGAAATTGCCATCAAGCGCCGCCTCTTCCGTTCCGGCGAAAGCCAGTACTTTATCAACAACGAGCAAGTCGGCCCAACCGAAATCCGCAAGCTCTTTATGGACACCGGCGTAGGCAAGGCCGCCTACTCCGTGATGGAACAGGGAAAAATCGACCAGATTCTTTCGAGCAAGCCCGAAGACCGCCGCTACCTTTTTGAGGAGGCCGCGGGAATCAGCCGTTCCAAGGCGGAATGCGCCGAAGCCGAGCGCGAGCTTGAAAAGACAAAGGCCAACTTGACTCAAATCGAAGTTGCCTTGGCCGAAATCAAGCGCTCCTATGACACGCTCAAAGTTCAGTCTGAAAAAACAAAGAAGTACCGCAAGGTAAAAGAAGAAGTCTTTGACTTGCAGCTTGACATCCAGCTTTTAAAGCTCAAGGGGTTTGTCGAGCAGCAGAGCCGAAACGAGAACACAAAGAAAGAAATAGATAAAAAGAGAGCCGACGTTCGCGCCGAAATCGACGCGATCAACAGCGCCCTGACCGAGAACACCGACAAAATCAAGAGTCTTCAGGACCAAGTGGCCGAAGGAACGCAAGAGCTTATAAAAATTCAGGCCGAAAAGAACGGAAAGCTTGAATTGCAAAAGCAGTTTGCCAGCCGCCAAACAGAAATCAACGAAAAAATCGCTCAAATCGAAAACCATAAAAAATCAATCCAAGAGCGAATCGACAGCATCAACGAAGAGCTTGACGAAGCCGAAAGCGCGATGCACGAAAAAGAAAAGCAGCTATCTGACATAAAGCAAAACATCGACTCCTTTGGACAAAACATAACCAACGCCTCAAAGAGAATCAGCGACAACGACGCCACCGCGAGCGAAAAGCAAGAACTTATCGAAGACCTTGACCTTGCCCGCGCCAACTTGCAAAAGGAATTGACGGCGATCACCGAAGACATCGTGACCGAGCTTGACGCAAAGCTTAAGTCGGCGGGCTATTCGCAAAACGCGATGAGCCAGGCCAAGCAGGAGCTTGACGACACTTTGGGCAAGCTCAAAATCTTTGTGCAGGGACGCAAGAACATTTTTGACGACGCGGTTAAGACTGGCGCCACAAACGACGGAGCCAAAATCGCGGGCGAGTCTGCCGCCGCCTTTGGCGACGCGCTTGGAATGCTCGAAAAACTTCAATCGTCGCTTGACGCTTACATAAAGGCCTCTCCCCAGTTCATCGGAGAGTTCCTAAGCCCCGAAGGAATCATCACCAAAAAGCGCGGAGTGGACCAAAAGGTTCAGGAAAACTTGGCGCAAGTGGCCGAGCTTGACAAGCGCATTGACGAGCTCAAAAAAGAAAACGAATCCTTGATAGAAAAAATTTCGGAATACAAGGAAACCTTGGCCAACCTTCAAGTCAACGAGGCCAAGATGCGCGAGCAAATCGCCGGCGCCCAAAACCAAATGACGATGTTGCGCCGCACGCTCACTACAGAAGAAAACAACTTGCGCCAAAACGAAGACGAGCTTTACGCGGAGCAAAGGCGTAAGGAAGATTTGGAAGAGCAAATTCAAACGATAGAAGAAGAGCTTTTCGAGATTGAGTCGCGCGGAACAAAGACTGCCGACCGTCTTAAGGAACTTGACGAAGAGATTAAGGACTACAACAACAAGGTTTCGGGCAAGACCAACGACCTCAACAAAAAGCAGGAAATGCTCAACAAGTACCAATCCCAGTACGAGCAGCTTTCAAGCTCGCTTGTCCAGACCGAGACAGAAATCAAGAACGTAAAGCAAAACTTCCTTGACCAGTATTCCCGCGACTTGATGGAATACGAGGAACGAATGTACACGATAACCGCCCAGCCGCTTGACTTAAAGGAAAAGCTTTCCAAAAAGCGAACCGAGCTGGACGAATTGAGTCACGGAATCAACTTGATGGCCCCCGAAGAGTTTGTCGAAGTAAAAGAGCGCTACGAGCGCCAGCAGACAAACTACGACGACACGTTAAAGTCTCTCAAGGACTTGGAGCGCGTGGCCGAAGAAATCAAGTCAAAGTCGTCCGAACTCTTTTTGGAAACTTACAACAAAATCAAAAGAAACTTCCACAATATGTTCCGCCGCTTGTTTGGCGGAGGCCGGGCCGAGCTGCGCTTGGAGAATCCCGAAAACGTTCTTACTACGGGAATCGACATTTTGGCGCAGCCGCCGGGAAAAAAGTTGGAAAGCATCGCGCTCCTTTCGGGCGGCGAAAAGACGATGACAGCCATCGCGCTTTTGTTCGCCACATACCAAGTGCGCCCCAGCCCCTTCTGCTTGCTTGACGAGATTGACGCGGCGCTTGACGACAAGAACGTAGGAAGCTTTGTGACGGCGCTTACCGCGTTTGCCAACGTAAGCCAATACATCGTAATCACCCACAACAAAAAGACCGTTATGGGAGCCAGCTCTTTGCTTGGCGTCACGATGGAAGAGTCTGGCGTTTCAAAAATCATCACGCTGCGCCTTGACGACGACATTGACACGATTAGAAAGAACTATATAGAAAAGAACGACGACTTTGTCGAGGAAGACGTTCCGCCGGAGGAAGGAGTTGTAATTCCGCCCCGCCCGCCGCGCCGCGACAAAAGCGCCGAAAATTCTAACGCGGAGCAAGGCCAGCAGTAATGGATTTTTCCGAGTTTGGCGAAAACATAAGGGATTTTTTCTCGCAAAGACAAAAGGCGCTTTTGATTTCGTCGATACTGGGAATCTTTTTTTTGGCGGCGCTTTTGGCCATCGTTTTCATTCCGCAAAAAAAAGAAGTTCCAAGCGCGACATTTAGAAGCGAGCCATTGGAAGCCGACCAAGAACTGCTTTTGCCGCAAGGCGTCTCCATTCCGCAAGAATACGCTGTGAGCCGCGAGACTCAAGACAAATGGAGCGATTCGCAAGTCCATGAATGGCTTACCCTTCCCGACCAAGAGGCCGTCAAAAAACTTTCGGCGGCAAACGACTCTCTGATTAAAAGCATAACGGAGGCCGCCCCGTGAAAAGAACAATGCTTGCGGCCATTGCCCTGCCGCTTGTTTGCGCGATTTTATTCTCTTGCCAAAGCACTGACGGCGCCGCCAAAAAAGCGGACGACGCTTCGGCGCTAGTGGCCCAAGACGTCAAGGGAGAAGAAGAAGCCGCGCAAAATGACAATGCCGCTCAAGAGCAAACCGCAGAGAATCAAAACGAAACTGTCGCCCAAGACCAAAGCGCGGATCAAGACGAAAACGCCGAAAAAATTGCCGCCGAAGATTTTTCTGACGCTGACCAAGAAAAAATTCCTCAAAGCGAGATGAACGAATTTTCGGCCCTTTTGAACGAAGAGTCCGCGGACAAAGAAAAATCTGCCGAACAAGAAAAGGCCGCGGCTTCGTCCCAAAATGAAGGCGCCGCAAGCGCTTCCCAAGCCGCCCAAACAAGCGGCGCCCTTGTTAACAAAATAAAGAGCGCCAACAAAGACAACGCGCGCTCCGACGACAACGGAAAGGACGCAACTTCAAGCGAAGGCTTGGCCCGCGTAACAGAACAAGGAAACACAATCAAGGGCGGCCCCTTGGTCGGCCCCGGCTCTGACAAAATTCCTGGCGGCGAAAAGACCGCGGGCAATTCCAGCGCGACCAACAGCTCCAACGAATCCAACGAATCCAACGAAGCGATTTCTTTGAACGGACCGCAAGAGGAACAAGAGCAAGAGGCAAAAGAAGAAAAACCCGAGCCAGTCCCCAGCCGCGCGATGACAATAAAGAACAACCAGTTTGTCGACATTGTCTATCCCGGAAGCGGCTGGATTTACCTTGGCGAAGAAGGCGCGGGAGACCACTTTATTTTTCAGGGACGCAAATTGGGCAACGGCGAGACGACCTTCATCCTGCGCTCAAAGGAGCCGGGAACCGCGCTCTTGCATTTTTACAAAAACGACATTCTTACAGGAAACTACATCGACGACTTTATCGAGATTTCAATAACCGACAAGAGCGCCGCCGACGCCACGCACGTCGAGGCGCCCTCTTACGCCGAAGTCGTTCCGCCAAAATTTGACAGGACAAAAGCCGTTCAAGAAAAAGAAGTTGCAAAAGCGCCAAAAGAAGACGCGCCCAAGAGCCAAGAAAAGGCTCCGCAAAGCCAGCAAAAAAAGCAAGAGCCCGCAAAACAAAACGAGGCAGCCGAAAGCCACGTTGACAATTCTCCGTCCGAAAAAGTTCAGACCGTAATCCAAACTTCGGGACAAGACAAGGACAAGGGCGAGCCCAAACAAAAGACAAATATGGCAGGAACGACCGCTCCCGCCGCGCAAGAAGAGCAAAAAGAAAGCGCCTTGCAAGAAGGCTTTTCGGGCGGAACTGACAAGGCCAAGAGCCTTTTGGAGCGCGCGCAAAAAGCCTACGACGAAAAGCGCTACGCCGAAGCCTTGGACTTGGTGCAGCAATTCTTTGACACTGCAAGCGAAGACTTTGACGCCGGCCTTTATTTGGAAGGCTTGATTTTGGAAGCCAAGTCCGAAGTGCGAAACATCAAGAGCGCGATTGGAGCCTACGACACCTTGATAAAGAATTGGCCCCAAAGCAATTATTGGCGCAAGGCCAACGAACGCTCGATTTACTTAAAGAGATTTTACATAGACATAAGATAAGAAGGTATTTATGAAAAAAATTCTTTCAAAAAAATTCGCCGTGCGCGCGACGGCAGTGTCAATTTTGGCCGCGTCCTTGGCGCTTTTTAGTTCATGCTACATCAGGGCCGAAGACCGCAAGGACCAGTCAAGATGGATTTCGGTTTCGGGAACAGGCTCGGTAAGCGTAAAGAGCGACTTTGCGACAATCGAACTTGCGGTGGTAACTTCCAACCGTTCCGTAATAGAGGCGGCCAGGATCAACGCCGAGACAACAGCGAAAGTTCACGCGGCCTTGACCGAAGCGGGCTTTGCGGATGATTCCATCACGACAAAAAATTATAGAATATGGCAGGACAGCTCCTACCGCAACGGAGTCCAGTACCGCGGCGACTACCGCGTGACAAATTCTATCCAAATCGAAACGCACGACCCCCGCAAGGCCGGCAACGCGATTGACGTGGCCGTCAAGGCCGGCGCCAACGAATTCTCATCGATTCAATTTTCTTCGACAAGAACTGACGACGCCTTGCGCGAGGCAAGAACCTTGGCGATAAAGAACGCCGCGGAGGCCGCAAACCTTATGGCAAAGACAGCCGGCGCGGAGCTTGGAAAAATCATTTCGATTCAAGAGAACTACGCTCCGGCGGGAAGCGTCGTAAGGCTCAGCAAGGCGATGGAAGCGGCCAACGACTTTGCCACACCGATAAACGCCGGCGACAATGTCATCAGCGTGACCGTAAACTGCAACTACGAACTTAAATAAAAGAGGAAATATGTTAGACTACAAATTTATCAAAGAAAACCTAGCCGAGGTAAAAGAGAACATCAAAAACCGCAATATGACGGCCGACGCTGACATCGTCGTTGAATTGTACGACAAAAGAACCGCCCTTGTCACCAAGCGCCAAGACTTGCAGCAGCAGCGCAACCAAAACGCCGCTTCGATGAAGGGCAAGATGGAAGCCGACCAGCGCGCAAAATTGGTGGAAGAAGGAAAGCGCGTCAAGGAACAAATCGCCGCCGTCGAAAAAGAGCTTGAAGAAATCGAGCCGGCCTTGGAAGAAGCCGCGCGCAAGATTCCAAACATGTGCAACCCCGCCGTTCCAATCGGAAAGCTTGACACAGAAAACCTTGAGGTAAAGAAAGTCGGAACGCCTCGCAAATTTGACTTTGAGCCGCGCGACCACGTTCAGCTTATGGAAGAGTTGGACTTGATCGACTTTGAGCGCGGAACAAAAGTTTCGGGACCAAAATTCTATTACCTTAAGAACGAGGCGGTTTTCTTGGAACAGGCCTTGATCATGTACACGCTCAACGTTTTGCGAAAGCACGGCTTTACGCCCTTTATCACGCCGGATGTCGCCAAGCAGGAAATCCTAAAAGGCATAGGCTTTAATCCGCGCGGAAACGAGTCAAACGTTTACTGCATCGAAGAAGAAGGCACCTGCTTGGTGGCCACAGCCGAAATCACTTTGGGCGGCTACCATTCCGAAGAAATTTTGGACAAGGCAAAACTTCCCCTTATGTACTGCGGACTTTCGCACTGCTTTAGGCGCGAAGCCGGAGCGGCCGGCCAGTTTAGCAAGGGCCTCTACCGCGTCCACCAGTTTGACAAGGTTGAGATGTTCGTTTACTGTACGCCCGAGCAAAGCGACGAGCTGCACGAAAAGCTGCGCTTGATTGAAGAAGAAATATTCACTGGTCTTGGACTTGCCTTCCATGTCGTAGACACATGCACGGGAGACCTTGGAGCGCCGGCCTACCGCAAGTGGGACTTGGAAGCCTGGATGCCCGGCCGCAACGGCGGAGAATACGGCGAGGTCACTTCGACCTCAAACTGCACGGACTACCAGAGCCGCCGCTTGAACGTTCGCTACAAGGACGACGACGGAAAGAACAAGTACGTCCACATGCTCAACGGAACTGCGGTGGCCGTTGGCCGCGCCATGCTTGCGATTATAGAGAACTACCAAAACGAAGACGGCTCCATCACAATTCCTGAGGCCTTGGTTCCCTACTGCGGCTTTGACAAAATCGGCCCAAAAAAGTAAGCTACGGCATTGACCCAGCGGAGGCGGCAATTGGAAGAGATTAAGACGACAGTTTCTGAAGAAGGCGGCGAAAAAAATTACGCAAAACGAATTTACATTTTGCTTTCGTTTTTGGCGACTTTGGCTTTCATCGCCATTCTAAAAATTACAAAAGACATTGCCGTTCAAATTGTGCTTTCAATTTTGTTGTCTCTTGTCGCGCTTCCCGCCATACGAAAAATGCACACACGCTTGCGCTTTCCGTGGGGATTGGGAATCGTCGTGTCTTTGGCCGCCTACATTTTGCTTATCGGAGCGATGGCGCGCCTTTTGCAAGCCAGCGCCGTTTCGATAATCAACGCCTACCCCCGCTACGAAAACCGCCTCTTGACCCTTTACAAGTACGCGGCCGCGCAGTTCAACCTAAGCTTTGACGAAGGAAAAACTTTAATCGACAACCTTTTGGCGCAATTGAAAGTCCGCCAATACTTGCAAAGCGCGGCGCTGTCGGTCTCAAACACGGCGCTTGCATTCACAAAGAACATATTTTTGATTTTCATGATGTACACATTTTTGCTTGTCGAGGCCGGCTCTTTTGAAAAAAAGATTTTTGTGGCCTTTGAAGGAAAAATGCGCCATCGCGTCAGGAGCGTGATTACAAAAGTTATCGTGGACACAACGCGCTACCTTTCAATCAAGTTCGCCATTTCGCTGGCCACGGGCCTTGTGGTCTTTGTGGGCCTTTCGATTATAGGCGTTGACTTTGCCATCGTTTGGGCCTTCTTGGCCTTTTTGTTAAATTTCATTCCGACATTCGGAAGCGTAATATCATTCTCGGTGACGGTATTCTTTGCAATCCTTCAATTCTTTCCGCAAGTTCCGCCGGTCATCGCCACAGCCTTGCTGATGCTTTTGTCAAACATGACGCTTGGGAACGTCGTGGAGCCGCGCATAGAAGGCGGAAACCTAAACATTTCGCCCTTCTTGATTTTGGTTTCGTTGAGCGTTTGGGGCTGGGTTTGGGGCTTTATCGGAATGATTTTGGCTGTGCCGTTTTTGGTCTTTATCAAAATCATTTGCGAAAACGTCTCGTTCCTAAAGCCGATTGGAATTCTTATCGGCAACAACAAGAGCGTAAAAAGAAAGCAGCAAGAGAATCAGGCTAAATAAGTTTTTCGCCGGTTCCCTTTTCGTACAAAAAGCGTATGTCTTCTTCTTGCAAAGAAGTGTAGCGGCAAACCACGCAAACCAATTCCTTGTTTTTGTCAAAATAATTTGACTCGACGCGGCAAGTGCCAAAAATTTTTCGTTCGCTCAAAGGACGGGGCAGCGGGAACGACATCTCAAGCGCGTACTCCATTCCATCCTGCAAATCGGCGTTGCCGGCTTTTTGGCCAAAGACAATGCGCTCGTGGTTGATGAACAAAATTTCAAGCGGGCTTTTTCTGTTTTGGACGCTTTCCATTTTTAGAACTTTTTCGGACAAATATCGCACAACAGGTATCAACTGGACGCCGCTTCCGGCAACGCCTTTTTGGCGCGCGTGGACGATAAATTCTTCCAAGTATTTTTTTGCTTGGACTTGAGCGTCTTCGGCGATGTCTTTCCAAACAGGCTTTGCAAAAAGTTGGTAGCCGTCCGCTGGAACGCAGTCGATGTGCACGTCGGTCTTTTGGTTGACCGAAAAATAAAGCTGCGCGGAGATTTGTGTCGGACGGGCGGCGGCGGGCGTTTCTTGAATGCGGCTGATTGACGAAGGAATCACAAGGGCCAAGCCCGCCTTTATCTGCTTGATTGTAGTTTCAAAATAAAGGCCCAGACGGTTAAAATAAAATTCGACCCTGGCCTTTTTGTCGATGAAGTTCTTTACGTTTTGCGGAGGATTTGTCAAAAGGATTATTCCCTGTTCCAAAACCTTGAGCTGCTCGGCCTTGATCGCTATCGGAAAAAGCGCCGAAGTGGCGGGCTTTACTTTTTCGCCGTCGTCAGTGCCCGGATCTTCTTCTTCGATAGGAGTCACAGTCACTGGAACGTTTCCGTCAATCAAATATTGAAGAACAAGCTCCCGCTCAATTCCTGTCAGCTTTGCCGCTTCCATTTTTAGCCTCCGACTTATAAATCTCTATCTGTTGTATTTTCCAAGCGTCCCCCTGCGAGACTGGGTAAAGCTTGCAAAACAAAAAATTCTTTTTTCCCGAAAACCTTACGGGAATCTCTATCAAATCATCGCCGACAAAGGGACGGCCCACCACAAAGTCTTCAAACGGGCCCGCGTCCTTGCTGTCGGCCAAAAAAAGCGAAAGCGAAAACAGGGTCTTGGAATAAAAAAAAGCGTCGACTTGCGCCGAATCTTTTTCTTTTGCCTGGCCGTTCTCGTCCTTTTCTTGGGGCTCTTTTGTAAAATCAATATAGGCTTGGCAAAAGGCGCGGACCGTTTCCAAAAGCTCTCCCTGCAAGCCGCTGGTGTCCAAATTTTCAAAGCCGTTCAAGTCCGGGTACACGCCCCTCATCGGAAAGCCGCCTTCCAAGGCCGCCATCGTCAAGGGCGACAGGGGAACGCTTCTTGAAATCGCCTCAAAAGAGTCTATTTTTTTTGACAGGCGGTCTCCTTCGATTTCGTAGGCCCAATCCGCCTGCGAGCTCAAGTCGGAGGCGGTTTTTGAAAGCGGCGTGTATTCTTCCAAGGGTTTTTCGGTCTTTTTTCTGCAGGAACAAAGGGCCGCGCACAAAACGCCGCAAAGCGCCAGCGCCAGCCCAACCGGCCGCGCCGCAAAAGAGGCCCTTGTTTTTGCGATTGAATTTGCTCCCACAATATTCAATTATACCACACTTCGTGTGGTTTTGCTAGTGGTAATATCGACTGCCCGCTTGCGCGGGCTACTGGCAATAAACCGAAAGCACGGAAAAATCAAGGCTTGAAAAAGGCGCTTGATTTCTATATAATAAGTCAAAAATTTTTTGAGGTAACTTTATGGCTCTTACATTGGCGGAAAAGATTTTGCAGGAACACATCGTTCCCCAGGCTTGCAAAGAAACGGCTTTTACAAAAGGAACGCCCATCGAACGCGGAAAGGACATCGCGATAAAAATCGACCAAACGCTCACCCAAGACGCGACAGGAACTATGACATACCTCCAGTTTGAGACAATCGGCATTCCGCGCGTAAAGACGGAGCTTTCGGTCTCTTACGTAGACCACAACACATTGCAGACAGACTTTAAAAACATGGACGACCACCGCTATCTTCAGAGCGTCGCCGCCAAATACGGCCTTTGGTTCAGCCGCCCCGGAAACGGCATTTGCCACCAAGTGCACCTTGAGTGCTTTGGCGCGCCCGGAAAAACCTTGCTCGGCTCGGACAGCCACACGCCAACAGGCGGCGGAATCGGAATGATAGCCATCGGAGCGGGCGGCCTTGACGTCGCCGTGGCGATGGGAGGCGGCGCCTTCCACCTTGCCATGCCAAAAATCTTTGGAGTAAAGCTCACAGGAACTCTCAAAAAGGGAGTCGGAGCCAAGGACATCATCTTGGAAGTTTTGCGCCGCGAGACAGTCAAGGGCGGAACGCTGGCCATCTACGAATACTTTGGCCCCGGCGTGGAAACTTTGACAGTTCCCCAGCGCGCCACAATCACAAACATGGGAGCGGAATTGGGCGCCACAACTTCGGTCTTCCCCAGCGACCAAAAGACAAAGAAATTTTTGGAGTCAATGGGACGCGGAGACTCTTGGAAAGAGCTCAAGGCTGACGACGGCGCGGCCTACGACAAAATCATCGAAATCGACCTAAACGAACTTCATCCGCTGGCCGCCTGCCCCCACAATCCCGACGTAATCAATTCAATACAAAGCTTGCAGGGCCAGCCGGTCACGCAGGTTGTAATCGGCTCTTGCACAAACTCTTCGCTTGACGACTTGGAAAGCGTTGCCGCAATCGTAAAAGGAAAGACAATCGCTCCCGGAGTGGAAGCGGGAATCGCGCCCGGAAGCCGCGCCACTTTGATGATGGCCGAAAAAGCCGGAATCCTTGGCGACCTGATCAAGGCGGGCTTTAGAATTTTGGAATCCGCCTGCGGCCCCTGCATCGGACAGGGATTCGCGCCCAACAGCCAAGGCGTCACCTTGCGCACCTTTAACAGAAACTTTAAGGGCCGAAGCGGCACTGCCGACGCAAACGTTTACTTGGTAAGCCCCGAAACCGCCGCCGCCAGCGCCATCGCAGGCGTCTTTACCAGCGCCGAGACCTTGCAGTACGAAGACCCAGCCTACAAGACAGGCGTTCGCCAAAGCTTGCTTGACGGAGGCGACAGCCGCCTTACAAGCAAGGACGTTTTGGAGGCTGCGCAGGACCGCGGAATGGTCATCGCCCCGCTCCCAGAGTCGGAAGCGGCCAAAGTGGAAATTTTGCGCGGCCCCAACATCAAGCCCTGCCCCGCCTGCCGCGAATACAAGCCAAGCCTTGAATTGCCAGTGGCTTTAAAGGCCGGCGACAACGTCTCGACCGACGACATAATGCCCGCGGGAGCCAAAATGCTCCCCTTGCGCTCAAACATTCCCGAGATAAGCAAGTTCACCCTTACCCGCCTTGACAGCGAATTTTACAACCGCGCCGAAAAAGCGGGCTTTGCCGACTGCATCGTTGTGGGCGGCGAGAACTACGGACAAGGCTCAAGCCGCGAGCACGCCGCTTTGGGCCCCATGTATTTGGGAGTCCGCGCGATTTTGACAAAGAGCTTTGCCCGCATCCACAAGGCCAACCTCATCAACTACGGAATCATTCCGCTAAACTTTAAGGACCCCGCCGACTACGATTCAATCAAGTTGGGAGACACGCTCAAGCTTGCGAACATCGAGGAAGCGCTAAACACAGGCTGCGAGTTCAAGATTGAGGCAGGCGGAAAGACAATCTTGGCCATAAACGACTTGTCCGAGCGCAGCCGGGCCATCCTAAAGCAAGGCGGACTTGCAAAGTACACCAAAAACGGCGGCAATTGACAAGGGCTAGACTGTTCAATATAATAGAAAAGATATTATGTTGCTCATAAAAACGTCTACAAAAGTCATTTTGTCGCTTATGACGGCGGCCGCCTTGATTACGGGAGCCGTCTTGGGCCTTTGCCTTGCAAGAACGGCCGACACCGTCAATACAGAAAACTTCACCGAATTTACCACCGCCCTTCCTACAAAAATTTTGGACATAAACGGCGAGCTCATCACAGAGTTCACTTCGGAAGAGCGGCGCGAAATAATCAGCTTGATTGAGATTCCCCAGCACATGAAGGACTCCCTGCTCACTCGCGAAGACCGCATCTTTTACGAGCACAAGGGCTTTAGCGCGAGGGCCATTTTCCGAGCGGTTGTGGGCGTTTTGACCCGCAGCTCTTTGGGCGGCGGCTCCACCCTTACCCAGCAAATCGCGGGAACATTGTATTGCGACCGAAAGGAAATGTCGATTTTGCGCAAGCTCAAGGAATTGTGGTGGGCCATTCAAATGGAGCGCCGCTATTCCAAGAACGAAATTTTGGAATTGTACATGAACCGCGTCTACTTTGGAGGCGGAACATACGGAGTCAACGCGGCCAGCAAATATTACTTTGGCCACGACGCCCGCAGCATAACGCCGGCCGAGTCGGCGATTTTGGTAATCCAGCTTTCAAACCCGGCCTTTTACAATCCCTTTGAGCACCCCAACCGCGCGATGGACAG
>JAFZLA010000023.1 GCA_017551705.1 Treponema sp. | reverse complement strand
GGTCCTTTTTTGGGAATCGGGTTTTCGGTGACGCACTTGGGAAAGTTGACCGAATTTGTGTTGTTGCCCTTCTCCAAAAATTCGCGCAATTCGTTGACGGGCATCACGGCGCAGTGGTCTTCCGCTTCGGGAGTTGACGCTCCAAGGTGGGGGAAGCAAATCACGTTCTTTTTGTTCAAAAGTTCCTCGCTGGCAAAGTCAGTCACAAAGCAGCGAACCTTTCCGCTGTCCAAAGCGGCCAAAATGTCGTCGTTGTTGACCAAGCCGCCGCGCGCGATGTTGATTACAACAACGCCGTCCTTCATGTTCTTGATTGTCTTTTCGTTTATCAAGCCCTTTGTGTCGGGCGTCTGCGGAATGTGAATCGTGACGTAGTCGGCCTTAGAAAGCAAAACGTCAAGGGTCTCGGCGTGCTTGATCGAAGAGTCCAGTCTCCAAGCGGCGGCGATTGACATAAAGGGGTCGTATCCGATTACTTCCATTCCAAGGTGAACGGCGGCGTTGGCCACCAAGGCTCCGATGGCGCCCAAGCCGATTACGCCAAGTTTTTTTCCTTTAAGCTCGTGGCCAACAAACTGGCTCTTTCCCTTCTCGGCCAAGTCGGGGATTTCCTCTCCCTTTCCGGCTAGGGTCTTGACCCAATCGGCCGCGTCAAAAACAGGGCGGCTTGAAATCAAGAGCGAAAGCAAAACCAATTCCTTGACGGCGTTGGCGTTGGCTCCGGGCGTGTTGAAGACTACGATTCCCTTGTCGGTCATCGAGTCAATCGGAATGTTGTTAACGCCGGCGCCCGCGCGGGCCACGGCCTTTAGCGTTCCGGGAATTTCCATCGTGTGCATGTCGGCCGAGCGGACCAAAATCGCGTCGGGGTCGTTGAGGCCGCTGGCGGTCTCGTAGTTGTCGCGCGGAAATTCTTCCAAGCCCACCGCGCTGATTTTGTTCAAAGTCTGAATCTTAAACATCTTAGTTCTCCTTTGCGAACTTTTTCATAAACTCGACAAGCGCCTTGACGCCGTCCAAGCTCATCGCGTTGTAAATGCTGGCGCGCATTCCGCCAACCAAGCGGTGGCCCTTAAGGTTTACAAGGCCGGCGGCCTCGGCTTCCTTGACGAACTTTGCGTTGACTTCTTTTTCGTTGTCCGCTCCCGCGTATTTTGTAAGGAAAGGAACGTTCATAAGTGAACGGCTGCCAACCTGAGCAGTGGCATGATAAAAATTCCCTTCGTTCTTGTCCAAGTAGTCGTAAAGATACTTGGCCTTTTCCTGGTTGCGCTTGAGCATTCCCTCGGCGCCGCCATTGGCTTCAATCCATTTGAGAACCTTTCCCAAAACGTAAATTGTGTAGCAAGGCGGAGTGTTGTACATGCTTTCGCCCTCGACGTGGGTCTTGTAGCAAAGCATTGTCGGAGTTCCCGGGCGACAGTTTTCCAAGTCGCAAACCAAGTCCTCGCGAATGATGACAAGGGTGACTCCGGCGGGCGCCAAGTTCTTTTGAGCGCCCGCGAACAATAGGCCAAACTTGCTTACGTCGAGCGGCTCGCTCAAAACGCAAGAAGAGATGTCGGCAACAAGCGGAATCTTTCCTGTGTCGGGAATGTATTCGTAGTGGGTTCCCATGATTGTGTTGTTAAAGCAAATGTAGGCGTAGTCGTAGTCGCCTTGGATTTTTTCAACCTTGGGAATGTAGGAATAATTTTTGTCTTCGCTGCTGGCGATAACGTCAACTTGGACGCCCAGGTGTCGGGCCTCGGCGGCGGCTTTTTTTGCCCAAACACCGGTTTGGATGTAAGCGGCCTTTCCGGTATGGATTCCCAAGTTTTGGGCCACCATGGCAAACTGGGTGGAGCCGCCTCCCTGCAAGAACAAAATCTTGTAGTTTTCGGGAACCTTCATCAACTTGCGGACGCGCGCCTCGGCGTCCTGAATGATGGGCTCAAAGGCGGCCGAGCGGTGGCTCATTTCCATAACGCTCTGGCCTGTTCCGTTGCAATCCAACATCTCGGCCGCGCACTCTTTAAGAACTTCTTCGGGAAGGCAAGAAGGCCCCGCGCTAAAATTCCATACTCTGCTCATAATCGCTCCTATATATTATAATTTTTTTTCTACGATTGTAGTGCCGCTACAATGTTGTTCAAAGCCAAAAGCGGCGACACGTTCTCCACCGCGACCCCGTCGGGAACTTCCAAAATCTGCCCCGTAAAGTTGACGATTCCCTTGATGCCGCTTGTAGCCAAACGGTCGGCCATCATCTTGGCCTGGTCGTCCTCAACCGCCAAAATCGCAAACTCAATTCCCGACTCGGGAATCACGCTCTCCATCTTGGCCGCCGGGTACAACGGAAAGTCGGCGCTCAATACCTCGGTGCGGTTGACGCGGCTGTCAAAGCCCGCCACGATCTTAAATGGCGACTCGTCAAAGATGCCGCATTGCATCAAGGCCGCGCCCAGTTTTCCCAAACCGGCTATGCAGCAAAAGCGCTTTTGGTCCAAAGACGGCAGCTTTAGCGCCGCCCTAATCGCCTCCTGCAATTCCGCCGTCTTGTAGCCGTTGGAAACGCCGCCCTTAAAGCCCGCCAAGGAAATGTCCTTGCGTATAAGGGCGCGGTCGATTTTGGTCATCTTTTGCATTTGTATCGAAGTGATCCGTTCCTCTTTGCAAGAAGCCAAAAGGCTTGCCAACAATGTCAGCCTTCTTCTTGAAGCTTCCGGAATTTTGTCCACTTGTGCCACCTCAATCAATTGCGGCCCTCAAACCATTAAGGTCTGTTTGCAATTTTAGGGCCGCTATGTGAATAATTTCACAAAACTATGCTTTTAATTCTAAAGGCAATGTGAATTTTTGTCAAGAAAAAGCCCCTTTCTTGGAGAGCTTTTATCCAAAAAAGGGGCTAAAAAATAAAAAAAGGAGGAATATTGTGAAAACTATAACAGTGTGGCGGCCAGAAATCTAGCCCCACAACATATTATCTAGACAAAGCGGGAACGATTTGCTCGACCGCCGGCTTGTAGTGGTTCAAAACCTCTTCGGCAAAGGCTGTCTGCAAATTGGCACGGTAGCTGGCTATGCGGCTTACATAGCGCAAGGTGCTGGCCGGCGTCTGGTCGTTGCGGACGCGGGTCACGCCGGCGTTGTACATGGCCACGGCGGTAAGGTCGTTTCCGGCCACGTTCATGCAAAATCTCAAGTGCTTCATGCCCACGCGGGCGCTTGTCTCGGGGGCGTAAAAGTCGTTCTCTCCCAAATGGGGAAAGCTGCGGTCGTTGAGCTGAAAAAGGCCGCGGTCAATCGAGCCGTTGGCGTTAAGGTTGTAAGCGTAGCGGTTGTAGCGGCTCTCTGTGTAGCAAAGGGCAAAGGCCAGGCTGAGCGGAATGTCCTCGCGGTTGGCGGCGTCCAAGACTGCCATCGTAACGTCGCGGCTTCCAGTCACGCGCAAGTAAAACCATTCCACCGCCGCTCGGGTAGAGGGATTGCGGTAAAACTGCAAGCCCTTGTCCACGGACTGGGACCTTTCGTCGTCGTCAAAATAAATTGCGCTAAAAGAAGCCTTGCTTTCGAGCCAAGAAACGTTTTGGACTCCGGCCCTGATTTCTTCGGCGTAGATTTGTTCCTCAGGAAAGAGCGGCTCCTCGATGACTGACACTACATTTGAAAAAGACGCCTCGGCGGACGGAGGAATAAAAAGAAGCGCGGCAATGCCCGCGGCCGCGAACAAGATTGAGAGTACTACGGCAAAAAAAGCCGTGTTATAAAATTCTGAATGCTCTTTGTATCCTTTAGTCATGTCGCAACATAAAAGCGCAAATTTTAATTTTATGCAAGAGAATTTTTGAAAAATTTAAAGAATTTTTGCAAATTTCCGTCTTTTTTGCCAGTTTGTTGATTTTAACGCATTATCTTGAACTATTCGCAAAATCTCCAATCTCTCTATCACGCCGCGCTTACTCGAACACATAATGCGGATGCTTTTCCAACAATTCCGACTTAAAGTTGTCGGCCAGCTCGCCGCCCCGCTCCATTCCGGCAAAAACCGCTGGAATCTCAAAGCCCTTGACGCAGGCGCAATCCTTTACGCGGCGGGCGCAGTGCTTGTAGGCCGCGGTGACTTCCAGGGCGGCGTCAACGTCCTTGCAATTTTGGGCGGGAACGTCGGGAACCAGCATGACGTCTTGGCCCTGCGCCTCCAAATCCTTCAATTGGTTCCTAAGCGAGGCCAAATATTCCTCGTTTGGGCCGCCTTCCGGCAAAACTATGTCCTTGTAGGCAACTTGAATTTTTTGCATCTGCCCTTCTCCATTTAAAACAAAATAAACCTCTGTAAAAAAGTGACTTTTACAGAGGCTGAATAAAGAGTGTCGCTTTAATAAAAGCGCTATTCTGTCAAAATCTTGATTACTTCGGCCTTGTCTTGAGTCTCAAGAATCTGCTGGCGCTTTCCGGCGCTCTTGAACAAGAGGCTCACCTCAGCCAAGAACTGAAGGTGCGGACCGGTTTTGTTAACCGGAGAGAGCGTCATAATGAAAATGCGGCAAGGATCCTGGTCAAGGGAGTCAAAGTCAACCGGATTGTCGGAAATGCCGATGCAAGCCACCAAATCGCTTACAGTGTCGGTCTTTCCGTGGGGAATGGCGATTCCGTGCTTCATTCCTGTAGACATCTTGCGCTCTCTTTCAAGGACGCAATCGCGGGCGGCCGCTTTGTCGGTCACTTTTCCCGCCTTTACAAGGATGTCGAGCATTTCGTCGATAATGTCGTCTTTTGTCTTTCCCTTCAAATGAAGGTTCACCGTCTCGGGTGTAAGTACAGTTCTTAAGTCCATATTATGTATTGTAAATTCACTTGCTCTAAAAGTCAAGAGAAAAGTCTGTCAAAAATTGAATTTTTTTTAAAAACATGGTAACTTGTCGGAATGAACAAAAGCGAAAAATTTTCGGCGGACTTAAGGCGGATAAAAAAAGCCAACCGTTCCGACTCATATTTTAACTTGAACGCGGCCCTCTCCGACATGGAGCGGCTTTTTACAAGCCAAAATTCGCAGGCCGGCGGCTTGGCCTCCTCCCTCTTTGACTGGTGGAAAAACGAATGGGCGCGCGGCCCCGAATTGGAAGACCTTGCCCTGGAAAAGCTTTGCGCCCTAAACGCCCTGCTCAACCAAGAGGAAGACGTGGACGCGCTTGACCAAGACGACTGGAGGCGCGTAAAAGACGAGGTTGGCTACGAGGCCGAAAACCTGCCCTTGGACCTTTTGAGCAGCATGATGCAAACCATCGTCTCAAAAGGCGGCATGGAATGAATCCAGCCGCGCGCCGTTTTTAGAACTGGAACAAATAAGCGGGATACTTTATGTCAGGGCCAAAAGTCCTGTCCATCGCCTTTGGCAGCGACACTCCCGTAGTCGACTCAAACACTCGGCGCATAAAGGGCGCCTGGTAAATGTATTCGTAGTCGCGGAAGTCAACCTCGTCAGCCTCATCGCTTGAAAGGTTCTGCGAAATTGCAAGGCGCTCGCGCATTCTGTCCTGGGCGTTTTCGAGCGAGCCGATTGAATCGATCAAGCCGTTGTCTTTGGCTTGCTTGGCAGTGTAGACGCGGCCGTCAGCCAGGACTTTTGTCTCTTCATACGACTTTTTTCTTGCGGACGCGACAATCGAAACAAACTGCTCGTAAGTTTCGTCGACCAAGCCCTGCATGATTTTTCTTTGCTCGTCGGTAAGCGGGTTGTCGTAGTTGAGCATGCCCTTGTTCTTGCCTGAGGCAAAGCTTGTGGCCTTAAGTCCAAGCTTGTCAAGCAAGCCTGTCGCGTCAATTGTAGGTCCAATGATGACGCCGATTGAGCCCGTCATCGTGTTGCGGTTGGCGTAAATCGAGTCGGCCGCGCAAGCGATGTAGTAGGCGCCCGAAGCCGCCATGCTCTTAAAGTAGGCCCAAATTTCTTTACCGGCGTTCTTGTATTTGCGCAAGGCCAAATAAGTTTCGTCGGCTTCGTAAACCGTTCCGCCGGGCGAGTCGATCACCAGCAAAATGCCGACGTTGTTTTGGTCGTTTTCCAAATCTTCGATTGTGTCCAAAAGCCATTTTTGGTTGTAGGTTTCGTTGGCCTCTTGAATCACGCCCGTGATGTAAAGGCGCGCCACATACTTTCCGCGCGAAGCGAAATTGCCCAGCTTAAAGTTTCCGATGTTGACGTTGACGGGATTGCTTCGTTCCTTTTTAGAAGAAGGCGAAGGTCCAAACTTGATTACGCCGGCGCCCTTCAACACTCCAAAGGCCAGCGTCAAGAGCACGATGACAATCACAATGATTAAAAATAAAACTCCGCCGCCCTTCTTTTTGTTTTTCACTTGATCCATGACAATCTCCAAAAATTATTCAAAATCTTCTATCTTGATTCTCTGTGTGTTTACCGCCACTTCTTTGAGCGCGTGGTAAATGTTTGTGTATGTCGCTTGGTAATAAGGAACCAGCCACAAAAAGCCTATTCCCGCCGAAAGCATGCACAAAATAAAAAGCGGAATGAAAGTCAAGTCGGTGACAAACAAGTCGCCCTTGTAGCCGCGGGTCAATTCCTTGCTGATGTTCATGGCCTTTTTAACTCCGATTTTGGGATACTCCGCCATAACATAGAACATCATCGAATAAGAATACTTTTTGATGATTCCGGGAATGTAAAGCAAAAGGCTCCAAAGGAAAACCCAAAGGAACATCCAAACAAAGCCGCGAACGGCCCTGAACCACTGTCCCAAGCCTTCGACAAAGTCGCCAAAAAAAACAGGCTCCGGACTTTTGTACATATTTCCCAGCAAACGAATTTGCGCAAAGAGAAAACTCACAGCGATCGCGCAAATAAAAAGAGAAAAAAGCGTGGGGCCTCTGTCGCCATGAATTCCATAGTTAAACGTGCCCGCTCCCGCCTGCATGTTCACATGAATCTGGTCAGGAAAAATCAAGGCCATGGCAAAAATAAAAATATAAATAATTGCAAAAATCAAAAGCGTTGACAAAACAGGAATCTTCCACCTGCCCTTAAGCTGAGCCTTTGCGGCTTTTTTGTAAGCGACTCGTTCAAACATTTTTTTCTCCTTAAAACTTTATAATTCCGGCTTCCGCCAATAATTCAGAATAATACTTTTTTTCTATATCTTCAAGGGCAAGGCCGCACTTTGTCACAAGCGCCTCAAGCTGCGCCCTCATCGCGGCGATTTGGCTTTCGTCCGCGTCGTCTTGGGTCACAAATTCGATTTCCAAAAAATCTCCCAAGGGCGGAACGGAACAAAGCTCCAAATGCGCCTTTCCGCAAGGAGTGTCGGCGTAAAAGCCGACGGCGTCCTTATGCTTAGTAAAATGCGGAACAAATCCGATATCCGCAAAAAGCGCCTCCAAACATTCGGCGTTGTCCAGCGCGCTTTCATACTCTTGGTTAACCTCAAGCGCGCCGCCTCCGCTTGCAACGCGCCTTTCCTTTTTTTTGTAAGTCAAAAAAGTTTTTTCTTGTATCGCGTTGCCGTCAATGTCGGCGGTCTTTTCTTGGCGAATGCGCGCGGTTATATGGCCGTTCGGCGCTCCGTCCTTGTCCATCTTAAAGTAGCGGTCGTCCTTAGAAACGCTTTTGTCAAAGACGGCAAACTGGCGCAGTTTTTGCAACACGGCCTCGCGGTCACGCGCGTGGGCCTTTAATTCAATTTCCATTCGGATATTATAGCGCGCATAAAAAATTTTTACTAGCAAAAGCGCGCGAAGTTTGGTACAATATCCGCATGACGCAACTAATCGCGGGGCCGATGGCCACTCTTAGCCACGAGGCCTTTCGCCGCCTTGTAGAAAAGTTTGGCGGGCCCGACGAATATTACACCGAAATGATAAACGCTCCCACGCTCATGCAAAAAGGCCCCTTTGAAAAATATTACTTGATGAACGGACCGGCCCCGCAAAAAATCGTTTGGCAGCTTACCAGCAAGGAGGCCGATTCGATGGCGGCCGCGGTAGCTGTCCTTGCCCCCTTAGGCGGAATCGGAATCGACATAAACATGGGCTGCTCGGCCCCCGAGATTGTACATTCGGGCGCGGGAATCGCCTGGATGCTAAAGCCGCGAAAAGAGACATTCGCCATGGTCAAGGGAGTAAAGGACGCGATAGAAAAAACCGCGCCCGCTTTTAGGCTTAGCGTAAAGCTCCGCCTTGGCGCCGAAAATTTTAAAGAAGAAGAGTTTTACGACTTTTGCCAGGGCCTTTGCGACTACGGAGTCCAGCGCCTGGTATTGCATCCGCGTACCCAAAGGGAAAAGCTTGCCCGGCCGCCGCGAAGATATTTTGCCGAGCGCTTGGCGCAAAGATTGCAACCGCGCGGGGTCCAAGTCATTTACAACGGAAACGTAAAGGACGATGCAAGCGCCAAAGCGGCGCTGGCTGACTGCCCAACTTGCGCGGGCCTTATGATAAGCCGAGCCAGCGTCCAAAAGCCTTGGATCTTTGCCCAACTGCGAGGCGCCTTGGACCAAGAGGCCCCGCAAGCCCAAGACGCGGGCGGCGCGATTGACTTAATGCAAACCGGCTTGGACTACATCGCGCTTTTGCAAGAGTTCCAGCCGCCTGAGTTTTTTAAAAGCCGCATGCAGCGCTTTTTTTCTTACTACTGCGACAACTTTACTTTTGGCCATTACATCAAAAGCAAAATGCTAGTCGCCGCCACGCCAGAGCAGGCGGAGCAAACCTTCCGCGCCTACTTTGACGAGCAGCCCTCCGACAGATTTAAGCGCGCATAAAAAAAGCCCGCGAACGCGGGCTTTTTAGGCTTACCTATGATTTTTGTTTTACAATAACTTTTTGATCACGTCGGCGGCGGCGTCAAGCTCGGGGACTTCCAGGTTTTCGATGTCGCCCGAATCTACGTGGGCGCTGGTCTCGGGCCGCATGGGGATGCGCGCCAAGACTGGCAAGTCAAAGGTCTTTGCGATGCCTTCGATGTTGCTCTTTCCAAAAACGTAGATTTCTTTTGAGCAGTCGGGGCACTTGACGTAAGACATGTTTTCTATCAAGCCCAAAATCGGAATGTTCATCATGTTGGCCATTTTTACGGCCTTTTCGACAATGACGCGCACAAGCTGCTGGGGCGAAGAAACCACGATGATTCCGTCAATCGGGAGCGACTGAAAAACCGTCAGCGGAACGTCGCCCGTTCCCGGAGGCATGTCCACGAACATAAAGTCAACGTCCTTCCAAACAACGTCAGTCCAGAACTGCTTGACCGCGCCCGAGATGACGGGGCCCCTCCAAACAACCGGGTCGTTTTCGTTTTGCAGCAAAAAGTTCATCGACATAAGCTGGATTCCGCTGTCTGTAACAACAGGCTTCAGCAAATCCTGGCCTTCGACAACGTCGGCCCGCTCGTCGCTTTCGCCAAAGCTTTCGGGGATTGACGGGCCGGTGATATCCGCGTCCAAAATGGCGGAACGGTAGCCCATCTTTTGCATTTTGCAGGCCAAAAGGCTTGTCACAAGCGACTTTCCTACGCCGCCCTTTCCGCTGACAATGGCGATGACTTTCTTTATTTTGCTGTCCTTGTTAGGCTCAACCTTCAAATTGGCGGGCTTTCGGTCGGCGCAAGAGCCTTCTCCGCAATGCTCGCAATCGTGTCCGCAATTTTCTGACATATAATTGTTCTCCTAAAATTATGTTGCTACTTTAAAGATAATAAAATTCCGCTGAAAAGTAAAGGTTTTTTCTCCGATAAATACAATATGAAGAAGTTTCTATTGATTATTGCCGCGGCCTTGTGTTCCGCGATGATTTTTGCCGAAGGCGAGCGCAAGTTTTTTGGATACCAGTTCGCGCTTGGAAGCGGATACACCTTTTACGGCGACCCAAACCTCAAGTCAAACGTAAGAGAAGCGATGCATTCCGGCTACAGCAGAATAATTCTTTACACCGACGCGGGAATCACGCTAAAAATCACCGACCAGCTTTACTTTTTGGGCGGCTTTCAGACAATGCTTGACTTCATCTGGAAGGACGGCCGCCACTCAAACCACGCCTCTCCGACTTTTTTTGGAGGCCTTCAATTCTATCCTGGAATCGGAAACCTTTCGTTTTCGCTGGCCTACGCTTTGGGCGTGCGGCACGACTGGGAAGGCTTGAGCAACGACTACGAAACGGTCAAGGCGTCCAAATGGGGAAACGGCTTTAGGCTTGCCGCCGAATACGACTTTAAAAAAGGAAGCGGCGTGATACCTGTCGTGGGCGCCTGCTACCTCTTTTTGCCCACCGGCTACGACAATTACGACAACACCCTCGCGGTGTATTTTAGACTGGCCTTCCACTAGTCCTGGTCAATGCTCAAAAAAAACCGCCCGATTGGGCGGCTTTTTTGTTTTACCTAAAACTACCTTGCATATTCCACGATGCGGGTTTCGCGAATCATGGTCAGCTTTATGCGGCCAGGATAGCGCAAGTCGTTTTCGATTTGCTTGGCGATTTTGCGCGCCAACTCCTTGACGTCTCCGTCAGGAATCTTCTCGTTGTTGACAAGAATGCGCAACTCGCGGCCGGCCTGAATGGCGTAGGCCTTTTCGACTCCGTTAAAGCCTTCGGCGATCTTTTCAAGGTTTTCAAGGCGGTTGACGTAGTTGTCAACAGTCTCGCGGCGCGCTCCAGGACGGGCGGCGCTTATCGCGTCGGCTATTTGAACGATTATGGCCTCAAGGCTGCCGGGCTCGATGTCGTTGTGGTGGGCGCCGATGGCGTTGACCACCGCGGGAACCTCGCCCATCTTGCGGGCAATTTCCGCTCCGACTTCGGCGTGGTTCTGGTCGCTGTCATTCTCGGCGCCCTTTCCGATGTCGTGCAAAATGGCGGCGCGCTTGGCCAACTCGCGGTCGGCGCCCAACTCGGCGGCCAAAAGGCCCGCGATTTCGGCGACTTCCTTTGAGTGGACCAAAACGTTCTGGCCGTAGCTTGTGCGGAAATACAAACGGCCCAAGGCGCGGACGCCTTCGGTGGGCATATTGTGGATTCCCAAGTCAAACAAGGCCTTTTCGCCTTCTTCGTAAATCTTGTTTTGGACTTCGCGGGTAACCTTTTGGACGATTTCCTCGATGCGGGCCGGATGGATTCGGCCGTCCGAGATCAGGCGCTCCAAAGATTCCTTGGCGATTTCCTTGCGGACAGGGTCAAAGCATGAGATTACGACCGCTTCGGGCGTGTCGTCGATGATGATGTCGACGCCTGTCAAAGTTTCCAAAGCGCGGATGTTTCGTCCTTCGCGGCCGATGATGCGGCCCTTCATCTCGTCAGACGGAAGCGAAACCGTAGCGACAGTGATGTCTCCGGTTGTCTCCGTGGCTATTCTCTGAATTGTGGAACCAAGTATGTCGCGCGCCTTTTTTTCGGCGTTCAACTGTGATTCCTGCTCAACCTTGTTAAGCAAGGCCTGGGCGTCGTGACGGGCGTCGTTTTCCAAATTCCTGATGATGAGGTCTTTGGCTTCCTGCACAGTGAGGCCTGAAATGCGCTCCAATTCGCGCCTGTATTCCTCCTCGTGCGCAAGGACTATTCCTTCCCTTTTTTCCAAAGC
>JAFZLA010000022.1 GCA_017551705.1 Treponema sp. | reverse complement strand
GCTTTGGGGGCGGACTTGATTTCCAAGTAGGCGTAGCTGTAAAGGATTTCGGCAACGTCGTTCAAAGGCTTGCGGACGCTTACGCCCATGTTGCGGGCAAAGGCGCTGGCGGCAAGATTGGCCTTGGGGTTCCACAGCTTGGCGTTGTCAAGGTTGATGTAGACGCACTTTTCGCTTGAGGCAAGAGCCTTGATGTGGGCGTTGAGGGCGGCGACAACTTTGTCGTTCTTGGGATTGTTCACGCTTACAAGGGCAACGCGGCATTTTTTGTTGGCGGCGCGAACGGCGGCGATCAAGGCAAGGTAATTTTTGTCAAAGGCTTCGGCGCTGTTCTGGAAGGCTGACACGTCGTTGTCGCCAAGGTGGAGGATGATTCCTTCGGGCTTAAGGTCGCGGACGTTCTCTTCAAAATACGCCTTGGCTTCTTTTACGCTAAGGGCCGTGGCGCTGCGGTTGTACAATTCAAAGTTGAATGAGAATGCCTGAGCAAGCTCTGTGACAGGGATTTCCTTGTCCATAGTTCCGCCAACAAGAACCACCTGGTTCTTCTTTGAAAGTCCGTTCAATTCCTTAAAGTTCATATTGTCCTCCTTTGAAACTTTAATTGCGTTGTTATTGTTGATTTTTGTTTTCAGCTCCGCGATTTTTTGCCTTGCGGCGGCGGACGCCTTTTTATTGTCAAGCGACTTGTTGCGAGCGTACACAAGAACGTTCCCAAACACAATCGCAAGGTTCAAAAAATAAACCGCGAGAACGTAATTAAACTGAGCGTTAATTATCTTCGCCGCGATTCCAGCGATGTAGCCTGTGATTATCAAAGTGATAAAGGCAAGGCTGGTTCCTTTAGCGGTCCGCGCCTTGTACGCCTTGATGACGTTGAGCGGCCACGAAAAGCCAAAGCACAAGAGCATGCAACATTCAAACACATGCGCCATTTCCATCTTTCCACCTCGTTTTTTGTTTATGGCTGAACTGTAGCGCAATCCGCGCGCGCTTGCAATTTTTTGAAAGTTTTAAAAGCGCAAAAAATTCGCCGCCGCTTTTTTTACTTACAAAAGGTTTTCTAAACTTTATTTTATATGGTATAATAGAAAGCGATGGCAAACGAAATAACTCCGCAAAACCTCAACAAAATCCGCCGCGAAATGCAATGGAGCCACCTTGCGCTCATCATCATCGTCACCGTTCTTTTGTCGGCGGGCGGAGCTTTCATCAACATTCAGGCAAACGAAAAAACTTTTGACCAAACGCTCCAAGACACCGCGCGGCTCATCTCGCGCCAATACGAATTTACAAAAGAGCTTCCGCCCGACGAGCAAATAATTTTTCTTGACTTGATAACGCAAAGCCTTTTGGACGTTGACAGAATCTCAATCGTAGGCGACGACCTGACGCGAATCTACCACACAAACCATTCATTGATAGGAAAAAAATATTCGGGAACGGTGCCGATTTTTGTGGACGGCGAAGACGGCTTTTACACCGAGGACACAACGGGCCCTTCCGGCCCCCAGCGCCGCGCCTATTCGGAGCTTTACGATTCGGACGGAAAGCATTGCGGCTTTATCATAACGATTATGCTCAAAAAATCGATTGAGTCCGTTACCCATCGCGCCGCGCTGCTTTTTGTCTTTGTAACGCTCGCGGCTATCGCTGTGGAAATAGCGCTGGCCAAGACTCTTTCGCTCCACATAAAAAAACAGTTCCTTGCCTTTGCCGAAGATTTGGAGGGAACAAAATTTTTGGTGGACTCGATGCGCGCAAACAACCACGACTTTACAAACAAGCTGCACGTGATTCTTGGCCTTTTGCAAATCGGCGAATACCAAAAAGCGCAGGGCTACATCGAAAACATTTCTATCATCCAGCGCGAGACCGTAAGCTCGGTGATGAACGCGATAGAAAACCCTTCGTTCGCCGCCCTGCTCATCGGAAAAATCGCGCGCGCCTGCGAATGCAACGTCCGCTTTGTATTGGACCCCAACACGCATTTTGTCCAAAAAGACATTTACGTTCCGTCGGAGGCGCTGGTCACAATTTGCGGAAACTTAATCGACAACGCGCTTGACGCGATGAACGCGCCCGCCGAAGCTTCCGATTCGCCGAGGGAACTGCATTTTTGCGTTATGACACTTCCGGGCAAAATGCTGATTACGGTAAAGGACACCGGCCCCGGAATCCCATCCGAAATTGGCCAGCGAATTTTTGAAAACGGATTTTCCACAAAAGGGAGCGGGCGCGGCGTGGGCCTTTACCACACCAAGCAGCTTGTTGAAAGTTTGGGCGGCTCGATAAGCTTTGAGTCGCAAGTTGGAAGCGGAACTTGCTTTATGGTCACGCTTCAAAATAAAAAGGGAACGCTTTAAGGCGCGTAAAGGCGGGCGGCATGAGCTACAAAATTTTAATAGTCGAAGACGACCCCATGGTGGCGATGATAAACGAGCAGTACGCCACAAAAAATCCCGACTTTGTTTCGGCGGGAATTTGCAGGAACGGAAAGGACGCGCTGGAATTTTTGTCCAAGAACAAAGTTGACCTTGTGGTGCTTGACGTTTACATGCCCTACATGGACGGAGTTGAGACGCTCAAAAAAATCCGCGAGCAAAACATTCAGACCCAAGTCATCATGGTCACCGCCGCCAACGACACCAGCACCCTTGAGCGAACGATGAACCTTGGAGTTGTCGATTACCTTGTAAAGCCCTTTGCGATGGAACGCTTCCAGGTGGCGCTACAAAAGTTCGCGGCCAAAGCCAACGCCCTGCGCCAAGGCAAAGGCGGCTCCCTTGACCAAAGCAGCATCGACACAATAATCGGCGGAACGGCTGCAAGCCCAAAACTGGCGGCCGCCTCATCGGACGCGCCGCAAAATTCCGCGCAAGCCCAAAAAGCCGCCTACCCCAAGGGCATTCAAAAGCAAACCCTGCAAACCATACAAGAATACTTTGACAAAAACCCCAACTGGCAGCGCGGCGACATCGTAGCCCAAAACCTTGGCCTGTCCATCGTCACCGTCCGCCACTACCTAAATTTTTTGGTGGACCAGCGCGAGCTTTGCCAAACCATCGACTACGAAACCGGCGGCCGCCCCAGCATGCTGTATAAAAAGGCCTAAATTCCCCCGCCCTTGCGCAAAGGGCAATTTTTTTCTATAATAAATAATCATTTTTTTAAGGAACCGCTATGTCTTTGGAATGTGGAATCGTAGGATTGCCCAACGTCGGCAAGTCCACTATTTTTTCGGCATTGACAGCCGCGCCAGCCGCCGCTGAAAATTTTCCCTTTTGCACAATCGACCCCAACATTGGAATCGTAGATTTGCCCGACGAGCGCCTGGATTTTTTGGCGAGCGTCTTTGAGCCCAAAAAGAAAACTCCCGCCACGGTAAAATTCGTTGACATCGCGGGCCTCATCAAAGGCGCGTCTCAGGGCGAAGGCTTGGGAAACCAGTTCCTTGCCAACATTCGCGAGACCAGCGTAATCGCGCACGTAGTCCGCTGCTTTGACGACCCCGACATCATGCACGTCCGCGACGACGCCAAGGTGGAAGCCGCCGTAGACCCCGAAAGCGACATTCTTACAATCAACATGGAACTGGCCTTGGCCGACTTGGACACAATCGCCAAGCGCCAAGAAAAAGTAACAAAGTCAATTCGCGCTCTTGGAAAAGAGGAAGAAAAAAAGCTTGCGCCCTGGACTAGCGGCGTGGCAAAGATAAAGCCCTTGCTTCAAAACGGAACGCCCGCCCGCACCGCCGACCTTACCGACGACGAAAAGCTGGCCCTCTACGACATGCACCTTTTGACGCTCAAGCCCACGCTCTACGTTTGCAACGTTGACGAAGACTCAATCGCCGCGGGAACAAACAAGTACGTCGAGGTAGTTCAAAAAATCGCCGCCGAAGAAGGAAGCCAAGTTGTCGTCATTTGCGGAAAATTTGAAGCGGAACTTAGCGACATCAAGGAAGAAGCCGACCGCAAGGAATTTATGGACGCCGTGGGCCTCAAGGAATCTGGACTCAACGTTTTGGCGCGCCAAACATACAAGCTGATGGGCTTGGCGACATTCTTTACCGGCGGCCCCGACGAGTGCCGCGCCTGGACGATTCACGCCGGCGACACCGCTCCCAAGGCGGCCGGCGTAATTCACACCGACTTTGAAAAAGGCTTTATCAAGGCCGAGGCCTACACGATAGACGACCTTCGCCAATACGGAACCGAAGCAAAAATCAAGGAAGCGGGAAAGTACCGCCAGGAAGGCAAAGACTACGTCGTTCAAGACGGCGACGTTTTGTTCTTTAAGTTCAACGTTTAAATATGGCGGAAACGATTTTTAAGCGAATGCTGAACATCTTCAAGTCCTCAAAGCGAACTTCGCCCGAAAGCCTCAAGGCCGCGCAGGAGTCGATGCTCAACATCATAAACGCGTTCGCGACGCTTGACCAAAAGGCAAAAAATCTTTCCGAAAAATTCCCAACGCAAGAGGCTCAGATTCACGCGGCCTTTGAAGCCGTAAAAAAAATCGAGCCAAGCGTTTCGGCCCGCGCCGGAAAATTTGAGCAAGCCCTGCAGCTTCAAATCACAAAGACAAGTTCCTGCATAGACAAACTTTTGGTCACAGGCGACGGCAAGGCCTTGGACGAAGACCTAAAATTGCTTGAGCGCTACATCCGAGTCCGCGCCAAGGCCGACACAGAAGAAGGCGATGAGTAACGACTTTGCGCTCTGCCCAAAATGCGGCTCAAAAAAAATTCAATTTGTTCAAAACAAAAAATGGCAGTGCTCCGACTGCGGCCTTGACCTTTACTGCAATGTCGCCGCCGCCGTCGGCCTAATAATTTGTTCGCCAAGCGGAGAGGTCTTGTTCGAAACGCGCGCCAAAGAGCCGCGCAAAGGATTTTTGGCCCTGCCAGGCGGCTTTTGCAACCCGGACGAGTCGGCCGAGACCGCCGCGCGCCGCGAGTGCATGGAAGAAATCGGCATTGAAGCGCAAAACATAAAATACGTCGCAAGTTTCCCAAACACCTACCCCTACAAGGATTTTGTTTACAAAACTTGCGACTTGTTTTTTGAAGCGCGGCTTTCTCAAGAGCAGGCGCGCGGCATTTTGCAAAAAATCAAGGCCGACCAAAAGGAAGTCGCCGCCGTTGAATTGCGCAAAGTGACAAGCCAAGCCGACATCGAAGCGCTGCCCCTAGCATTTGAGTCTGCCAAGCGCGCGCTGACTGAGTGGCTGAAACATACACAAGGAGAAATAAAATGAACCAGATTGATTTGCCCTTTATCATCGAAATGGCGGCGTTTGCCGCGACCGCGGTCTTTTATTCCGCGATGATTTTGACGCAAAAATCGCGCCGAGCAAAAGTTTTGCAAAAAGCCGGCGACTGCCTTTACGAGATGGCCAAGCCCGCCAAGTCAAAGACGATGACCACATTCTTTGCAATCCCATGCGTGATGGTGGCCGCCTTTGCCGTAAACTACAGCGCGTACTTTGTGATTTTGGTTTGCGCCGTCTGCGCCCTGGCAGTTTTTATCGTTTGCAAAGAAGACGCCAATTCCTACAACACCGGCATTTACCAAAACGCCCTGATTGCCGGCGGCTCCTACATCGAGTGGAACAAAATCAAAAGCGTCTCCGACGGCCAGTTCCTCCAAATTGAACTTGTTGACGGCAAAAAGCTCCAAATCCAAACCGCCAGCGAGGAAGAATCCAAAGCCGTTTTGGAAGCCGTGGAAAAGGCCCGCGCCAACTCTTGACAAATGCGGCGTGATTTGATATATTAAAAAAACATTTTGGGGTCTTACCCAAGTGGTAAGGGGCAGGTCTGCAAAACCTCTATGCAGCGGTTCGATTCCGCTAGACCCCTTTAAGGCTTGCCGCAAGGCAGGCCTTTTTTTTATCGGGCGACGCGGGCGGGCTTATTTATATCAACAAAAGAGATTTGAAGTTTTTTTCCGAGAGCTGCGGCAAGACGCTTTATAGTTTTTAGCGATGGATTTGCCTCGCCGTTTTCCAAGCGGCTTATGTCCGCCTGAGTAATCCCAGTTCGCGCGGCCAGCTCTTTTTGCGTGAGGCCGTTGGACTTGCGCGCGCTGACAATCGCGTTTATTATTTGGTATTCGGGCTCCAAAGAGTCCCACTCAGCCTTAAACGCGGGGTCTTTGAGCTGCCCGTCGAGATACTGTCTAAAGTCGTCCATGCTTTTCCTCCGTTTTAGTTTGCTTAAGGTAGTCGGAACGATATTCCTTTGCCTTGTCGATTTGGGCGCGCGGCGTTTTTTGCGTCTTTTTTACAAAGCCGTTTGTCAGCACCGCTTTCTTTCCAACAAAGAAAAAATACAACAGCCGCGTTATGTTGGAACCTTGCTTTGCCCGCAATTCGAAAATTCCTTCTTCCAATTGCTCGGAATACGGAAGCCTAAGATTGCCGCCATGCTCCCTAAGCAGAGCGACCATTAGCAACGCCTTTGCTCGCATCTTTACGTCCAAGGAATCCAAAAATTCCTTTATTGGACAAGACCCGTCACGCTTTTTGTAAAAAACTATGTCAAAGTTTGGCGGCTCTTTTGCTTTATCAATATATGTTATACAACATATATTGTCAAGTCTTTTTTTATCGTTTTTCATAAAAAACCTCCACATATAAGGTAGAGGTTTTTGTTAAAAATTTATAATTTTTTTGAGAAAAAATGAATTTTTTTTGAGCGGCGCGGGCGGGCTTACTCCACGCCCAAAACTTTGTAGTCTTGCGCCTCGACGGCGGCCTTGAGGGCGTCGTTAGAGACGTCGGCACTAAGCTCGACTACGGCCAGGCCTGTGTCGTGGCTGGCTGTGGCGCTTGCCACGCCCTCAACGGCTTGCAACGCCTTGACGACGCGCGCCTCGCAGTGTCCGCACATCATGCCCTCAACCTTGATTGTCTTTTTCATATTCTTCTCCTTGCCGACATTACGGCCATCTAGCATTTTAGTCTTGTCATCATTTTTCGAGCCGCTAAAGAAATTCAACCTTAGCGCGTTGGTCACAACGCAAACGCTGGATAGACTCATGGCCGCCGCGCCGAACATCGGATTGAGCTTCCAGCCCAAAAGCCAAATCCAAGCGCCGGCCGCCAAGGGGATTCCCAAAACGTTGTAAAAAAACGCCCAGAACAAATTTTGGCGGATGTTGCGCAAGCACGCGCGGCTTAGCCGAATCGCGGTGACAACGTCGCGCAAAGAATTTTTTGCAAGGACAACGTCAGCCGCGTCAATCGCAACGTCGGCGCCAGCGCCAATAGCGATTCCTATGTCGGCTGCGGTCAAAGCGACGGCGTCGTTAATTCCGTCGCCGACCATCGCAACCGCGCCGCACTTTTTTAGCTGGCCTACGGTGGTCGCCTTTTGGTCCGGCAACACGCCAGCAATCACTTGGTCAACGCAAGCCTCTTGCGCGACAAAGGCCGCTGCTTTTTGGTTGTCGCCAGTGAGCATCACGGTTTCCACGCCCAGCGCGCGCAAATCTTTTATGGCTGCCGCGCTGTCTTGTTTTATAACGTCAGCGACGGCGATGATTCCGAGCAATTTGTTCGCGCGCGCAAAAGCGAGCGGCGTTTTTCCCTGCTCCGCAAAAGCGTCGGCGGCCGCGAGCGCGTTTTGAGGAAAAATTTTGGCGGCGCCAGAAGCGGCGGCCTCATTCGATTTGGCGCTTTCATTCGCGCTGCCGCTTTGTTCCAACTGCGTTTGGACAAAGGCGACGCTGCCGCCGAGCAATTGCGAACCGTCTTGGTCGATGGCAAGAACTCCACTTCCCGCGAGCGCCTTAAAATCGGTGACGGGCCGCGCTGTAAGGGAGAGCTCGGAGGCTTTTTGAAGAACGGCCTTTGCAAGCGGGTGTTCGCTTTTTAACTCAAGCGAAAGCGCGGCCTCAAGCAATTGTTGTTGCCCGACTCCTTGGGCGCAGAAGATGTCGGTCACCCGCGGGCGGCCTTGGGTAATAGTTCCAGTCTTGTCCAGAGCGGCGATTTTGGTCTTGCCGGTTTGTTCCAAGGCGGCGGCGGTCTTGAACAAAATTCCGTTTTTGGCTCCGACTCCGTTGGCCACCATTATAGCTACCGGCGTGGCAAGCCCCAAGGCGCAGGGGCAGCTGATTACCAAAACGCTTATTCCGCGCGCAAGGGCAAATCCAAAATCTTGGCCCGCCAAGAGCCACGCCGCGACAGTCACCGCCGCGATCGCAATCACCGCGGGAACAAACACTCCCGAAACTTTGTCGGCGATTTTTTGCGCGGGCGCTTTGGTCGCCGCCGCCTCTCCTACCATTTTTATTATTTGGCTTATCGTCGTGTCCTGCCCTACCCGCGAGGCTTGGCATTTCAAAAAGCCCGCTTGGTTCAAGGTTCCGCCAAAAACTTTGTCGCCAGATTTTTTGTCAACAGGAACGCTCTCGCCCGTCAAGGCCGATTCGTCAACCGCTCCGTTTCCTTCCACGACAGTTCCGTCAACAGGAAAGCTTTGGCCCGGGCGAACCACAAAAATTTCTCCGACCAAAATTTGCGACGCGGGAATGACAAGCTCTTTTCCGTCGCGAATGACGGTCGCGGTTTTGGGAGCGAGCTTCATAAGCGATTTGAGCGCGTTGGTTGTCTTTCCTTTTGAGCGCGCTTCCAAAGTTTTTCCGACGGTTATAAGCGCAAGAATCATCGCCGCGCCTTCAAAGTAAAGGTCGTGCAAAAGCTCGTGGGCTTTGCCAGCGTCGCCTTCCGAGACCGCTTTTGTCATCACAAACAAAACCGCCGCGCTGTATGCAAAGCTGGCTCCGCTTCCTAAAGCCACAAGGCTGTCCATGTTTGGAGCGACTCTAAAAAGCGTGCTGATTCCGCTTGTAAAAAATTTTTTGTTCACAACCATTACGGCGGCGGCAAGCAAAAGCTGGACAAGGCCAACGGCCACGCAATTGCCTTCAAAAAATTTTGGCAGGGGAAGGCCAAGCATTTGCCGGCCCATAGAAAAGTACATTAACGGAACAAGAAAAATAAGCGAGATTGCAAGGCGGCGAACAAGAACGGGGCTTTCTCTGTCGGCCAGCGGATCTTGGTCTTGCGTCGCGCTTTTGGCCGCGCCTCTTTCGTTCCCAGTCTGGCAACCGTTTGCGGCGCAGCTCTCGGTCTTGCCACCGTTCGCTGTTTTTACCAATGCCGCTCCGTAGCCCGCGGCCTTGACGGCTTGTATGATTTTTTGCGGGTCGGCGTTGCCCTGCACGCCCATAGAATTTGTCAAAAGGCTCACGGCGCAAGAAGTTACGCCGTCAACCTTGTTCACGGCCTTTTCGACGCGGGCGGCGCAGGCCGCGCAAGACATTCCTGTAACAGAGAATTGTTCCATCAACTTTAAATATAATGAAATTTTAGTTAGCCGTCTACAACAATTCCGCCATAAAAACCGCTTGAAAGAATAGATTTTTTTTTATAACATCAACTCAAATGGAATTTTTATTCTTGCTGGTCGGAATCGCAATTTTAGTCATCGCGCTGTCGTACTTTGCGTTTGGAAGGCGGACAAAAAAAGCCGCGCCCAAGCAAAGCGCAAAGCCCGCCTTGGTCAACTGCCCCATGTGCGGAAGCGGACTTGCGGACGGACAAAAAATGTTCAGCAAAGTTTTTAGGCCGATGAACGTTCCCGACCAACGCTGCGTCATAACCGGCTGCCCCCACTGCTACCCAGTGTGCGAGCCGGGAGTAAAGCGCCTTTGCCCTGTTTGCGGAAAAACCGTTCCATCAAACGGACACCTTGTCGCCCGGCTCTTTAACAAGACGCAAGGAAAAAAGCACGTTATGATTGTGGGCTGTTCATCTTGCCTAAAGAACGAACAAATATAAGGAGCGCCTTATGGAAGTAAAAGTACTTTTGGAAATCATCGGTTATGTCGGCTCGGCCTTGATTGTCATCTCAATGACGATGACTTCGGTTTTGAGGCTAAGGCTTGTCAACATTTTGGGGAGCGGAATTTCCATCTGCTACGCGATTTTTGTAAAAGCGTATCCGGTGGCTTTTTTGAACGCGTTCCTGATCATGGTGAACGTGGCAAAAATCATCCAACTGTTCCGCCTTGAAAAATCATATCGAATGGTCGTCTCAAAGGGCTCGGACGGCTTGCCGCAATATCTTGCGCAAAAATACAGCAAGGACATCTCTAAATATTTTCCTGACTTTAAAAAAATCAACGACGACGACGACGTTTTTATTTTGATGAACGGTGACATCGCGACAGGAGTTACGGCCGGAAAAATCGACGGCAACGATTGCTTTAACATCACGATTGACTACACGACTCCCGCATACCGCGACAATTCAGCCGGCCTTTTTCTTTACAAAGAAATCGCCAAGCGCGGCTGCAAAAAAGCTGTCTTTGAAGCCAGTTCCAAAAACCACGAAGACTATTTGTACAAAATTGGCTTTGTAAAAGTCAGCCGCGGAAAATACGTAAAGGAACTGTTTTAGGATTACAAAGCGGTGTATTCCAAAAACTCTTTTGTGTATTGGCGCCCTTGGTACATGACCAGGGGCGGTTCAATTTTTAAATCCTTCTTGTAATTTTTTTTGGCCTCAATCAAAACCATCTCGGGCGCCTTGTCGATTGCGGGATAAACAAAGAGCGCGCGGCGGGCGGCAAGCTTGAAGCGAGAAAGGCCTTCGAAAATTTCTTGCAAGCGGTAAGGCCTGTGGACAAAAAACACCGAGCCGTTTTCTTTGACCAAAAAAGCGGCGGCGGCGGCAATGTCGTCAAACGAGCACAAAACTTCGTTGCGCGCGATTCGTTTTTCTTGCCGTTCGCTTTCTTTTGAACCTTGAACTTTCATGTAAGGGGGATTGCTTACGACAACGTCAAACGATTGCGGCTTAAAAAGTTTTTTGACGTTCTTGACGTCGCCTTGAATTATCTTGATTGAATTTTCAAAGCCGTTTACCAAAACGCTCTTGCGCGCCAAAGCCGCCGCCGCCTCTTGCACTTCCAATCCGGTGTAATGGCAGCCGCTTTTTGCATGGCTCGAATGCAAGGCAAGCGGAATGATTCCGTTGCCGGTTCCAAGGTCGATGACGCGAACCGACCTCTTTATTTTGGCAAAGGCGCAAAGCAATAGGGCGTCAACTCCAAAGCAAAAGGCCTTGGGGTCTTGGTAAATTTTGCATCCGTTTGAGAGAGCGTCAAGCCGAATCATTGTCCGTCGCCGTTCAACTTGGCCGGCTGCCCTTTGTAAGCGGCCCAACCAGTAGCAAGCAAAAACACCGCGGCGCTTGTCGCAAAGCCAAACGCCGCTCCGCTAAGAACGTCCGTCAAAAAATGGTTTCCGCTCAACATTCGCAAAACCAACGTGGCCACGCAAAGCGACAGTTCCGCAAAGATTGCCGGCATTTTATATTTTGAATCTTTATGCCAAACTAAAAACCAAAGCAGCAAAAAGGCGAACGCAAAAAACGCCATGGAGGAATGCCCGCTTGGCCAAGAACGGCAATAATCAAATTCCTTTATGCCCGCCGCGCTGGGATTTGCAAAATACATGTAGGGCCTGATTCTTCCTGCCAAAGTCTTTAAGATTTTGTAAACTCCTTTGCTGCACAAATAGCAAGTGACAAAAACAAAGCCCTCAAAGCTAGCGTCGCAAAAGGCGCTCTTTTTGTCTTTTGCGCTGATAAAAACAAGCGCTGACGGAATTACCGCTCCGACAAGAGCCAGCGCCACAATGTAGTTGCCAAGCTTGTCCAAATCTTTGTCATACGGCCTTGCAAATTTGGCGTCAAGCGCGTTGACATTTTGAATGTCATAACGCTCGCCGTTCCATTCAACCGTTGCCTTGTTCTTTCTTATTATTTTTGCCGCCATCATGAGAGCGCAGCCCAACAAAAACAAGGCGGCCAACTTTGCAAACTGATTCTTTGCCATTATAAAATTCTCCTGTTGGAATATTAGCGCAAAAAAACGCCGCTTGCAACAAGGCTTTTGCAAACTGTCAAAGCGCCAGGCGAATCATTATTTAAAATCTTTCTTTATGCGGAACACAGTCTGGCGCGAAATAAATTTTGTTCCGTCAAATTCCATCTTTAGAACCCAAGGCATAAAGTCAATTATTTCAAGAAAGTTGTCGCCGTTGAAGGTTGGCTCGTAATAATTTATTATGCTCGAAAGCGCCGTTCCGTGAGTTCCAATCGCGATGTTCTTGCCTTCGTATTTTTTTAGAATTTCGGAAAGCGCTTCCATGTTGCGCTTTTGAACGGCGCCAATCGGCTCTCCGTCCTCTTCCGCAAAAGAAAAATCCAACCAACGTTTTTTGAAAATTTCGCGATCAAAATTTCCGCTCATTCCCGACTTGCGCTCGCGGAGGCACTCGTCCGTCTCAATTTGTTTTCCGTAAAAATCCGCCGCCGCCCTTATCGTGTCATAGCTGCGCTTGTAGGGGCTGGAAATGAACGCGTCGATTTTTTTGTCCTTGAGAATTTCCATCACTTTAAGGGAATCGGCCATTCCCTCTTCCGTAAGCGGGCGGCTTCTGTCATCTTGCCAATCGCGGTCCGGCTTGCAGTGCCGAACAAAATAGACTGTGGTCATATTTTTATTGTAGCGCAAATTTTGGGGGATGCATAGAGAGAGAGTTTTATTCCATATTTATTTGATTCGCCACCAATTTCAAGAAAAAATTGGTTTTATAACTTTTTAATCAAATGATACTTTTTGTGTCCAGTCGGAATATCATTAAGTTCGCTGATTATTTTATAGCCGTTTTTTTTGTAAAACTCAGGAGCTTGCCAGGACATTGTATCCACATGAACAGAATGACACCCCCTTTTGCGCGCTTCTTCTTCGGCAGATTTTAAGAGGCGGCTTCCAATTCCCTTTTTGCGGAAACTTGCATCCACCCAAAGAATATCTACATGCATCCAGCCCCAGTAAGTCCCTCCCAGAATGCCGGCAATTACATTTCCTTTTTCATCGTACTCTACAATATTTAAGAGCTGATGATTGTCAGCGCCAACCTTTTCATCATTGAATTGTCTTAGAGCGTCATTTATAAAATTAATTTCTTGTTCTGTTGGATTATAGTTCATTTTATTCTATTTGGCCTCGGCGCGGGCGTCCGCCTAACTAGCGTTTTAAACCGTAAAAACGGTTTTGCGCACCGCGCAAAATTGGCGCAAAAGTTGCGGTGCCGCAAAGGCACGAAGAGCAACTTTTGTGACAAAGTTTTTATCGGTTTTGAAAACCTTGTTATGTGTCATTCTTTGTAAAATATAAATAAATTTTATAAAACATTGGAAAATAAATTTTATAAACTTCTGCAATGGTATTTAATCTTACCTCTTCATCATAAGATAAAGAAAAATATTTATGGTATTCATTCCAATAATTCCATTCATACGATATATCAAAATAATTTTGATTAATACAATATTCAAAAACGGAATACGAAGTTCTTGGCATTGTAATTTTTTGAGTTTTTAAAATTTTTTTCAAATTTAAAAAAGCGACATTGTAGAGACAATCACATAAAAATAATAATGAATACATTCTATTTTTATCAACAGTATTTAAATCAAAATGGTTTAAGAATTGTTGGTAATCTCTGGCTCTATCATATCCAAGACTATCACATAAATCGTTAAATAATGAGATATAATCCGAAAAATCAGGATTGCTTAATCGATTGTATTTACCAATTAATGGAGAACGAATATTATATTTTTTGAGAAGAACTGCAATTGCAGAGTAACTATATGATATATTATAATCTGT
>JAFZLA010000003.1 GCA_017551705.1 Treponema sp. | reverse complement strand
TGAAGAGCCGCGGCCAACAATTTTTCTCTTTTTGTTGGCGCCTACGGGCGCTGTCAATACTGGATTGTATTCTGCCATTACTGGATCTCCTCAACTTTTACAAGGTGAGCCACAGAGGCCACCGCTCCGCGTACAGAAGGACTGTCTTCGTGCACGACAGAGGAACTGATTTTCTTTAATCCCAAACTGCGGACAGTGGCTCGCTTGGCGGGCTTTTGTCCGATAACGCTTTTAACAAGTGTAATCTTAAGTTTTGCCATGATTAACCCCACATCTCGCTGAGAGTCTTGCCTCTGTTCTTGGCGACAGCGGCCGCGTCGAGCATGTGCTCAATCGCGTCAAAAGTCGCGCGAACTACGTTTACAGAGGCGCTCGAACCGAGTGACTTGGAAATGATGTCGGTGACTCCAGCCGCGTCCATAATGGCGCGAACAGGGCCGCCGGCGATGATTCCAGTACCGGCGCTGGCCGGGCGCAAAAGAACTTCTGAGCTCTTGTACTTTCCGATGATGTCATGCGGAACAGTTCCGCGCTTGATCGGAAGGTAAACAAGGTTTCTCTTGGCGCGGTCAAGGCTCTTTTTGATAGCCTCGGTAACGTCATTGGCCTTGCCAAATCCGTATCCAACGCGGCCCTTCTGGTCTCCAACAACGCTGAGCGCCGCAAAAGACATTCTGCGTCCGCCCTTTACAGTCTTGGAAGTTCTGTTAAGAGTTACGAGCTTTTCAACGAACTCTTTTTCTTTAGGCTCTTTGTCAAATTTATTCTGGCGTTCCATAGTATCTCCTAGAATATGATGCCCGCTTTGCGGGTACCGTCAGCAAGAGCCTTTACAACGCCGTGGTAAAGATAACCGTTGCGGTCAAAAACCACAGTGGTGATGTTCTTTTCCTTGAGGCGCTGGCCAAAAGCTTCGCCAAGTTTTGCGGCGCCTTCAACTGTCGGTTTTACGCTCGCAAAATCTTTTTCCATCGTAGAAATGGCGGCAAGAGTCTTTCCCTCGTCGTCATTGATTACCTGAACATAAAGGTTCTTGTTGCTGCGAGTAACTGTCATGCGGGGGCGCTCAGCCGTTCCGTAAACAGTCTTGCGAATGTGAACCTTTCTGTGAAGGCGCTTTCTATCTTTGTCGTTAAGTTTTCTAATCATATCGCCCGCCTTTATTTAACGCCAGTCTTACCGACTTTGCGTCTAATAACTTCAGTTGAATAGCGGATTCCCTTTCCTTTGTAAGGCTCGGGAAGGCGCAACTTGCGGATTTGGGCGCAGAATTCGCCGATTTGCTGCTTGTTGATTCCAGACACGTCAATCTTTCCAGACGGGTCGGCGGCAACAGTCAATCCTTCGGGGATGACAGCGATAAAATCGTTTGAATAGCCCAAGTTCATTACCAATTCTTTGCCCTTCACTTCGGCGCGGAAACCTACGCCGTTGATGACCAAAGACTTGGTGAAGCCCGTTGTGACGCCCTTCACCATATCGTTGATGAGAGCGCGGTACAAACCGTGGTCAGCGTTGGCCTGGCGGCTTGAGTTAAGGGCTTTGACCGTAACTTCGTTGTTCTCAAAGGCAACCTCAACGTTGTTGCTGAACTTCTGCTTGAGTTCGCCCTTGGCTCCCTTTACAGAAATCTCGTTGTCCTTAATCGCAACTGTAACGCCTGCTGGAACGGCAACAGGAAGCTTTCCAATTTTAGACATTTTCTTCCTCCATTACCAAACTTTGCAGACCAATTCGCCGCCGACCATCTTTTCTGACGCCTTCTTTCCAGTTGTAACGCCAGCTGATGTCGAAACAATTACTGAACCGTATCCGTTGCGGACGCGGGGCAGATCTTTATAACCTGAATAAACACGGCGGCCAGGAGTTGAAATCTTTTCAATTCCGTGAATAACCGGTTCATTCTTGTCATCGTACTTGAGGAAGATGCGGATTGTGTTCTTTCCTTCTTCCTGAACTTTCTTGAAGTTTTTGATGTATCCTTCAGTCTTGAGGATTTTTACAATTTCCAACTTCAACTTTGACGCCGGGATATCCACTTTCTCGTGGCGGGCCATCACCGCATTGCGGATTTTTGTAAGCATATCTGCTACTGGATCTGATGCGCTCATATTACTTCTCCTACCACTACCAACTTGACTTTGTTACGCCGGGTAACAAACCTTCACTAGCATACTTGCGGAAGCAAAGACGGCACATCTTGAACTTGCGGAGATATCCTCTCGGACGGCCGCAAAGTTGGCACCTGTTGTACTGACGAGTCGAGTACTTGGGAGCGCGCTTTGCTTTGATAATCATCGATTTTTTAGCCATGTCTTCCTCGTTTACTTTCTAAAGGGCATATTGAACTTGTTGAGCAAAGCGCGGGCTTCGCTGTCAGTTCTTGCGCTTGTTACGATTGTGATGTTCATACCCGCAATCTTTGTGATCTTGTCAAAGTCGATTTCGGGGAAAATAATCTGTTCCGTAACACCAAGAGAGAAATTTCCGTGGCCGTCAAAGCCTGTCGCCTTGATGCCGCGGAAGTCCTTAACGCGCGGAAGGGCAACATTGATCAAGCGGTCCAAAAATTCATACATAATTGTTCCGCGCAATGTTACCATAGCGCCGATTTCTGCGCCCTCACGAAGTTTGAAGTTGGCAATCGATTTCTTTGCCTTTGTCTTGACCGCTTTCTGACCTGTGATTTGTGTCAAGTCAGCAACTGCGGCGTCAAGAAGTTTCTTATTTCCGAGAGCTTCGCCAACGCCCATGCTCACTACGATCTTTTTAATCGCAGGAATCTGCATGGGTGATGTATATCCCAACTCCTTGAAGAGTTCGGGAGCGATAGTGTCTTTATAGACTTTCTTAAGCCGGGGTACGTAATTAGCCATTATAGCGTTTCTCCACATTTGCGGCAGACGCGAATTTTCTTGTCTCCGTCAAGCTTATAACCAATTTTTACAGGACGGTTGCATTTTTTGCAAACGATGCCTACATTTGAAATATGAATCGGCGCCTCAACCTCAGCGATGCCGCCGGCATCCTGTTGGCTGCGTCTCTTCATAGCCTTCTTTACCATGTTAACGCCAGAAACGATAACTGCGTCTTTCTTGGTAAGAACCTGGACAACTTTTCCTTGCTTGCCCTTGTCCTTTCCTGTAAGAACTTGTACTGTATCGTCTTTGCGAATTTTGAATTTCTTAACCATACCTTACACTCCTTACAGAACTTCCGGAGCCAACGAAATGATCTTCATGTAATCTTTGTCACGAAGTTCGCGGGCTACAGGTCCAAAAATACGCTTTCCAACGGGGTTCTTGGAATCGTCTACGATTACGCAGGCGTTGTCGTCAAAACGGATGTATGTTCCGTCCGGGCGGCGGTATTCCTTGGCTTGGCGGACGATAACCGCCTTCTTAATAGAACCCTTTTTAATTGTTGACGTAGGAATGGCTTCTTTGATGGCCACTACTACGATGTCGCCGATACCAGCATAGCGGCGGTGAGTTCCGCCGAGCACCTTGATGCACTGGGCAACCTTGGCGCCGGAGTTGTCGGCTACTGTCATGCATGACTGCATTTGAATCATAATCTTAACTCCTTACTTTGCTCGTTCAACGATTGATTCCAAGCGCCAGCGCTTGTCTTTGCTCAAGGGGCGGCTCTCGACGATCTTAACTGTGTCGCCAACGTGGGCATCGTTCTTTTCGTCGTGGGCCTTGCACTTCTTGCTTTTGGTAACATATTTCTTGTAAAGAGGATCCATGCGCTTTGTAGTGATTGTCACGACGATGGTTTTGTCCATCTTGTCGCTGGTTACAAGTCCTACATAAGAGCGCTTGGCTTTCTTAGCAATTTTTTCTTCTGCCATGGGTCAACTCCTACTTTTTTGCTTCAGCGGCTTCCGCTTTTTGGGCGTTGGCCTTCTGGGTGATGAACGTGTTCAAGCGGGCGATTTCGCGGCGCATGTTGCGTTTTTCCATCGGATTGTCTACATGAGAAACAATCATCTTGAATCTCAATTCCATGTATTTCTGCTTAAGCTCGTCACGGCGGGCAACCAATTCGGCATAAGACAGTTCTTTGTCGGTATTCTTTTTCTTTGAATCAGCCATCTTATTCCTCCGTTACGCGTGTGTGGGCCTAAAAGCGATCTTTGTCAAAACCGGCAACTTGGCGCTGGCCAAGCGCAAGGCTTGTTCGGCCAACTTAATGTCAACGCCGCCGATTTCAAACAAAATCATTCCGGGCTTGAGGTTGGCGGCCCAGAATTCAGGGGCGCCCTTACCCTTACCCATGCGGACTTCGGCCGGCTTCTTAGAAATCGGCTTGTCCGGGAATACACGAATCCAAATATTGCCTTTGCGGTCAAGCTTGCGGCTGATGGCAACACGGCAGGCTTCGATAACGCGAGCGTTGAGCCATGCCGATTCCATAGCGACCAAAGCGATTTCGCCAAAGTCAATATGATTGTCGCGGGTAGCAAAACCACGTGCTTTTCCGCGCTGCACCTTGCGGTGCATTACTCTTTTTGGTGCGAGAGGCATCGTTTAACTCCTTGCCTTTGCGACAGTATCTTTTGTCTGCTTTTCAGACTCAGACTTATCAGAAGAACGCTGAGGACGGTCGCGTCTTGGCTTTCTTACCATCTGACCTGCATCTTCGTTCTGCTCGTGACCATAGTTCATTCCGTTGTAAACCCAAACCTTTACGCCAATTTTGCCGTAAGTTGTAAGGGCTTCGAACGTGCCATAGTCAATGTCAGCGCGAAGAGTGTGAAGAGGAACGCGTCCTTCCTTGTGTTCCTCTGTCCTTTTCATTTCAGCTCCGCCGAGACGGCCGGCCAAGCGAATCTTGATTCCCTGGGCTCCGGCGCGCATGGCGTTGGAGGCTGACTGCTTGAGAGCCTTGCGGAACGAGCCGCGGCCCATAAGCTGGCGTCCGATATTCTGGGCAATCAAAGAAGCGTTCAAATCGCCGCGTTTAATTTCTTTAATCTTGATCTGAACTTTCTTTGTAAGCTGCTTTTGAATGTCAGCGCTGATTTTTTCGATTGTCGCTCCCTTTACGCCGATGATTACACCGGGGCGAGCAGTGTGAATTACGATAGTAACACGCTGCGGGTGGCGAACAATTTCTATTTCGGCAATGTCCGCGCCTTTGCATTCAGGAAGGTCGCCGACCAACTTTCTGATCTTAAAATCTTCCAAAACCAAGTCTGCGTATTCGCGAGGATCCGCATACCAACGGGACTGCCATGTTTTGTTTACGCCCAAGCGCAAACCAATCGGATTAACTTTCTGACCCACTTTTTATTCCCCCGCCTTTTCAGCAACTGTGACGGTAATATGACACATGCGTTTGAGCAACTGATCGGCTCTTCCGCGAGCGCGGCACCAAATTCTCTTGAGTCTGGGACCTTCGTCTACGCGAATCTCTTTTACATAGAGCATATCTTCATCCAACTTGTCGTTAGCAACAAGCGCGTTGGCCATGGCAGACTTGAGAGTCTTGCCGATGAGCTTGGCGCCTTTCTGCGGCATGTTTTCAAGAACAGCCACGGCTTTTGAACAAGGCATTCTGGAAATTGCGTGAGCTACAGGGCGAACCTTTGTAGGAGACGCAATAAGGAATTTTGTAGTGGCTACATAGCCTTTTGTTTCTGCCATAATATCCACCTTTATTTAGCGGCCGCAGGGGCTGCAGGAGCCTTGGCGGCAGTTTTGTCCGTTCCGCCATGTCCGCGGAATACACGTGTCGGAGCGAACTCGCCAAGCTTGTGGCCGACGAGGTTTTCCGTGATGTATACCGGAATCCATGACTTTCCGTTGTGAACAGAAATGGTGTTACCAACCATCTCAGGAATAATCGTAGAGCAGCGAGAATATGTTTTGATCATCTTCTTGTCAGCGGCTCCTGACTTATTCATTTCTACAATCTTTTTATAGAGCGACTTTTCTACAAAAGGCCCTTTTTTAACAGATCTTGACACAGTTAACTCCTAGCCTATTTCTTGCGACGTGAAATAATAAAATTGCTCGACGTCTTGCGCTTGTTGCGAGTTTTGTAACCCTTGCAAGGCTGACCCCACGGAGTAACCGGATTGCGTCCTTTTCCTGCGCCTTCACCGCCACCAAGCGGGTGATCTACAGGGTTCATCGCCATACCGCGAACAGTAGGACGAACGCCCATCCAGCGACGATGTCCGGCTTTTCCAAGCTGAACGTTCATATGGTCTTCGTTGCCCACAACGCCAATGGTCGCATAGCATTTGGCGTGAACTTTGCGCAATTCGCTTGAAGGAAGGCGGATTACAACATAGTCGCCTTCTTTAGCGGCGATCTGGGCTGAAGCTCCGGCAGAGCGGGCAAGCTGTCCGCCGCGGCCAAGGTTCAACTCAATGTTGTGAACCGTAAATCCAACCGGAATCGCGCCAAGCGGCAAAGCGTTTCCAACTGTAGGAGCGGCGTTTTCGCCGGCCATAACCTTCATTCCGACTGTAAGATCTTTGGGCGCGATGATGTAGCGCTTGTCTCCGTCGGCGTAATAAATCAAAGCGATGTTGGCGCTGCGGTTGGGATCGTATTCAATTGAATGAACAGTTCCCGGGATTCCGTGCTTGTTTCGCTTGAAATCAATTATGCGGTACTTCTGCTTGTGACCGCCGCCCTGGTGGCGCACTGAGATGCGTCCGCCAGCGCCGCGTCCGCCGCGGGCAGCTTTTCCTGACGTCAATTTCTTTTCGGGTTTGTCGGCTGTCAGGTCGTCCCTGCGGAGGTCAACACGTCCGCGAGTACCAGGTGTAATTGGCTTAAATACTTTAAGAGCCATCTGATTCCCCTTAGTTATCTATTGCTCTATTCGAACAACTTAATTGTTTCGCCATCGGCTACGCGCACAATGGCCTTCTTGTAAGACGCAGTCTTGCCCTTGCTTCCGCGAAGGCGCTTGACTTTTCCGTCTACGTTGATTGTCGTGCAAGAAATAACTTTTACATTGAAAAGCTTTCTTACGGCTTCCTTAATCTGAATCTTGCTGGCGTCCGGGCGAACGATGAAAACATACTTGTTCTCTTCGCGCAGGGCGTTGGCTTTTTCAGTGATTACCGGCTCAATAAGAATGTCTGTGAATTCCATAATTATTCAGCCTCCTTTTTATCCGCGTAGAAGTCGCTAAGATTCTTGGCGGCGCTTTCGAGCAAGATTACCTTGCGGCCGTAGTACAAATCATGCGCTCTGAGGCGGTTGTATGAAAGGAAATGCACGTTGTAAAGGTTGCGTCCAGCCTGCTTGATCTTGGCGTCGTCATCCTTGAGGATGATTACTGTGCGCTCGTCCTTGGCAAAGTTGTCAAGAATCTTGACCAAGTCTTTTGTCTTTCCGCTTTCTACAGTGAAGTCCTCGACAACAGTAAGTCTGTCGCTCTGAGCCTGCATGCTCAAAATAGACTTCATCGCAAGGCGCTTTTCCTTTTTGGGAAGAGAGTAGCTAAAGTCTCTGGGCTTTGGTCCAAAGATAGTTCCTCCGCCAACCGTAATCGGAGACTTTTTGTCACCGCGGCGGGCGTTTCCTGTTCCCTTTTGTTTATACGGCTTCTTGTTAGATCCGTGCACTTCGGCGCGGGTCTTTGTGCAAGCCGTTCCAACACGCTTGTTTGCTAATTCGTTTGTGATGGCGTAGTAAATTACATCTTCATTTACCGGCAGGCCGAATACTTTATCGTCGAGTGAAATTGTACGCAGCTCTTTTCCATCGGTTGAATAGACTTTCTTTTCCATAAATCTTTTCCTCCGCCTTATTTCTTAACCGCGGACTTGACGATCAGCGTGCAGTTTTTATTCCCGGGGAC
>JAFZLA010000021.1 GCA_017551705.1 Treponema sp. | reverse complement strand
TCCGACGAAGCAAAAAAACTTGCGAAAAAATTGAAGCATTACAAATCGTATAAATTCGGCCTTTGCGGCTGGAGCGGATACAGGTCATTAGTCTACGAGACGTCTAGCGGAACTTGCGTGACCAACAGGCTGGGCAAGAACTTAAAGTCGCTCGCAAACTCAATATAAAATTTTGGAGGCACAAAAATGACAGCTCTTCTAATCATTTTGGCGGCGATCGCCTTGCTCTTTGTAGGCTATGTCTTCTACGGAAGCTGGCTTGCCAAGCAATGGGGAATCGACCCGACAAAAAAGACGCCGGCCAACGAAAGGCCTGACGGCGTGGACTATGTTAGCGCAAAGCCCGCGGTTCTTATGGGACACCACTTTTCTTCAATCGCGGGAGCGGGCCCGATCAACGGACCGATTCAGGCCGCGGTGTTCGGTTGGGTTCCTGTATTCTTGTGGTGCGTTGTCGGAGGAATTTTCTTCGGCGGCTTGCAGGACTTTGGCTCGCTGTTCGCTTCGGCGCGCAACGAAGGAAAGTCAGTCGGCGAAATCATCAAGTCGTCGATGGGAAAAACTTCAAAAAAGCTTTTCATCATCTTTGCGCTCTTGGTTTTGATTTTGGTAATCGCCTCGTTCGTAAATGTCGTGGCGGGAACCTTCTTTACAAAAGCTGACGCCGACGTGACTTTTGGAATCGTCGCAAACCCGACAGGAAACCAAACGACTGCGATGATCTCTCTCCTCTTCATCGTCTTGGCTGTCGTATACGGAATTCTCACAAACCGCTTTGGAATGAAAACTCTTCCGGCGACAATCATCGGAATCGCTGGAATCATTCTTTCGGTCATCATCGGCCTTAACTATGGCGTCGCGATGACCCGCACGGCGTGGATCGTTCTCATCGGCGTTTACATCACGGTTGCGTCGCTCGTTCCTGTTTGGATTCTCTTGCAGCCGCGCGACTACCTCTCAAGCTTCCTGCTTTACGGAATGATGGCGCTGGCTCTTGTCGGAATCGTAGTCTCAGCCATAACAGGAAACGCCACCTTTGAGCTTCCCGCCTTTACCGGCTGGAAAACAAAAATCGGACCCATGTTCCCGGCGCTTTTCATCACAGTCGCTTGCGGCGCCTGCTCCGGCTTCCACTCGCTCATCGCCACAGGAACAACTTCAAAGCAGCTTGACAACGAAAAGAACGCCAAGGCCATCGGCTACGGCTCGATGCTCATTGAGTCTGCCTTGGGAATCATTTCTTTGATCGCGGTCGGAATGGTGTCAAAGACATTCATCGTTGACGGAGCCTTTAAGGGAGCGCCGCCGGTAGCCTTTGCCAGCGGCATTTCAAAGATGTTCGGATTCGCCGACAATGGAAACGCCGTCTACGCGCTTTTGACATTGGCCGTCTCAGTGTTCGCGCTCACTTCGCTCGACACAGGAACTCGCCTTAGCCGCTTTATGTTCAGCGAGCTTTTCCTTAAGGAAGGACAAAAGGATTGGAAGGACGCGCAGGGAGTCAGAAAAGTTTTGGCCTACCCGCTCACCGGAACAATTCTTATGGTTGCGATTGGCTGCGTTTTGGGAGGCCTTTCGCTTTCGCAGATTTGGGGACTCTTTGGCGCGGCCAACCAGCTTTTGGCGGGAATCGCGCTTATGGCCGTGGCCGCTTGGCTTGGCCAGGCAGGAAAGAACAACAAGATGTTCTACATTCCGACAGTCTTCATGCTGGCGGCCACAATCACCCAGCTTGTGCGAACGATAATCGCAAAAGTTTCGGCTATGGCCGCGGCGCAAACAGCCGAGCAAATCAAGGCGGCCTGGCACTGGGGCAACTGCTTCCAGCTGGCCTTTGCCGCCGCGATGGCAATTCTGGCCGTCGCCCTCGTGATTGAAGGCGCAAGAACATTCACAAAGAAAAATTAGAGAAATTCCCGCAGCATCGAAATGGGCTTGACGATTTTCCAGCAAAGCTTTTTCATCTCGTCGTCGGGCTCGATGCGGTCGGGAACCATTATGGCCTTAAAGCCCGCGGCGTGGACGCTCCTTATTCCGTTGGGGCTGTCCTCAACGCCGGCGCAGGCGCAAGGCTCCACGCCAAGCTCGCGGGCAGCCTTTAGGTAAATGTCGGGCGCGGGCTTGGAATGTTCAATCTCGTCACCAAATGCCCATGCTTCAAAAAAATCGAAAATGCCCACGGCCTTTAGCTGCCGCGTGGCGGTTGTCCGCCTTGTGCTTGTGGCAAGGGCAAGCCTGTAGCCGCGCCCTTTTAGATATTCCAACGTTTCACTCACATGGGGCAAAAGCGGAATTCCCTGGCTAAATTCCACCTTGTGAAAATGAACGCTAAAGTCCTTAAAAAATTTGGGGCAGTCAAAATCCGGGCCGTAGCGGTCGGTCAAATTTTTGGCCATAAGGGCTTCGTTGCAGCCCCGGTTTTCGGCGATGGCCGCCTGAATGTTTGGCAAGCCCATTTCGGCCGCCAAACGTTCCCAAATGACGTCGCAAACGGACTCGGAATCCAGCAAAACTCCGTCCATGTCAAAAACAAGCGCTTTTAACGTTTTTTCCATGCGGAACATAGTATCAAGTCGTTCTCGTTATGGCAATAGAGCTTTTTTATCAAAAAACTCGCTTTTTTATTGAATAAATTTGCTTTTTATGATAGAATGTATTGAATTTATATTAAGGAAGAGCCGGTGTTACAGCTTTCATTCGTAAACTATAAAAAAGGCGCCGCCATCGTTGTGGAAGGCAAGGCGCAAAGCGACAGATTCTTCATCATACAGGTTGGCCAAGTCCAGTGCGTAAGCGAAGTCAAAATTCCTGGACAGGAACAAGTTATCTTGGGACCGGGCGACTTCGTAGGCGTAATTCCATGCATGTCCAACCACTTGCAAATTGAAACTGTAATAGCCATGACCGACGTTACCGTAATCGCGGTAATGCGCGACCAGTATCCTGAACTTATCGCAAAGAACACTCCGGTCGCCATGAAAATCATCCGAACGTTCGCCAACAAAATGCGCGTTCTCAACGGCGTCCTTACAAAGCTTACATTGAACAACGTCGCCTCGGATTCCCCCGAGCAAATTTTTAACGCGGCCGCTTTCTATGACAAGGCCAACAGGCCCGACGTGGCTATCTACGCCTACTACCAGTACCTTAAGTCTTGCCCCAACGGAGCCAACGCCGAGACAGCCAAGCAGCGCTTTGTGGCCCTAAAGCCCCGCTCGCGCGCGGTGTACTTTGAGCCTACCGAAGAAATGACCAGAAAGTATCCCAAGGGAACTATGATTTTCTGCGAGAACCAGTCTGGCGCCGACATGTTCATCATCCAGTCGGGCGAAGTTTCTATCAGCAAAGTAGTTGACGGAAACGAGGTCACCTTTGCCGTTCTTAGAAAAGGCGACATGTTTGGCGAAATGGCCTTGCTCGAAAACAAGCCCCGCAGCGCCACAGCCATCGCCCACGAAGAATGCGTCTTGATGGTGGTCAACCGCAAAAACTTTGACTTGATGGTAGCCACTCAGGCGCAGCTTATCGCCCGCTTGACCACAACCTTGGCCGAGCGCCTTTGGGCCCAGCACAGACAGTTGACAAACTCTCAGATAAAGGAATACTCGCACAAATTGGTGGACATGCTTGCCTTGCAGCTTGAAAAAGCCAAGCTCAACATCACAAGCACCCAGGGCTTCCAGACAAACATTTCTGTCCAAGACTTGGTCACAATGTGCGGCATTCCTATGAGCCACCAGGCTCAGGCCATCAACGACTTTACCAACTTGGCGCAGCCAAAAATCGTTGCCGGAAAAATCTACGTTTCCAAGCCCAGCGAAATCATCAAGTCGGCGGCCTTCTACCGCTCAAAAGCCTAATCTCAAGACAGCCTTTTTCCGATAATTGAGTTATGAAAAAGGCTTTTTTTCTTTTTATAGCGTCTCTCTCGTTGGCGGCTTTTTCGACCTTTGCGGAGTCTTTGCCAAAAGGTTATGGCGGAGTTGAATTGGGAATGTCGCTTGACAGCGCAAAGCAAGCGCTCAAAAGCAAGAGCGACTTTGGATACGCCGGCGACCGAGACGTTTCGCTTTTGCCAGGCGACGCGCGAGTGTTGATAGAAACCGATTCCCGCAACATGCAAAAGCACGGCTTTTTGACCCAGTGCTGGTTCCAGTTTTACAAAGAAAACCTTTATTCAATCATACTCAACTTAAACCCCGAGCGCGTGGACCACTACTCTGTCTACACCGCGCTGGTCAAAAAATACGGCGAGCCCAACGACTTTAGCCCCGAGAGGAGCGTTTGGAAAAACGACAGCGTCACGATGAGCTTGGAGCGGCCGCTCACCCTAAAGTACACAGACAACAAAACAATGGAAGACTTGTCGCAAAAGTCTTTGGTTCAAAAGAACGGCTGGGAAGTCACCCGCCAAATGTTCTTGGACGAACTATAATAGCGGCGAGGTTAACGAATGAAAGACCAGCATGACAAACTGACCAAAAAGGCGGCCGCGTTTATTTTCGCGCTCGCCGTTTTTGTTTGCTCCGCTTCCTGCCAAAAAGGAAATCCCAAGCTTCCCACAAAAACTCTTAGCATAACAACGGCTTCGGGCGCCAAAGTCCTTGTCCAAGCCGAAATCGCCGACAAGGCCGAGACGCGCGAAAAAGGCTACATGTTCCGCAAAAACATTCCCGACGGAACGGGCATGCTCTTTGTTTTTGAAGAAGACAAAGTTTTGCGCTTTTGGATGAAGAACACTCCCTCGCCTTTGAGCATCGCCTACATAGACTACAAGGGCGTCATCAAAGACATTTTTGACATGAAGCCCTACGACCTAAGCGACACGACAGCTACAGGCTATGTCCGCTACGCGCTGGAAGTTCCGCAAGGCTGGTTTGACCGCGCCGGCATCAAAGTCGGCGACACGCTCGCGCTGGATTTTTAAGCGGCGAGATTAATTGTTAGAAAGACCTTAAAAGAATGACGCCGCATGAGCCGCAACATTCGCGCTCGCGACCAAGCTCGCGCGAACAGCGGTAACTTAATTGCGTTCCAGCCGCTCAAGTTCCATCGCGGCGATTTTGTCGTTGGGGTCAAATTCCAAAACAGTTTGAAAATATTTTTGAGCCTCGCTGACATTGCCCTGCTTTAGGGCGGTGTAGCCGAGGTTTGAAATTATCTTTGTGTTTTCGGGAGCAAGCTCCAAGGCCTTAAGCAAATGGGCGCGCGCCTCGTCGAGCTTTTGCTCTTCCATGCAGCAAATGCTAAGCTCGTTGTAGCAGTCGGCGTTTGAGTCGCCGCCGCATTCAAGAGCCTTTGCAAAAGCGCCTTCCGCGTCGGCGTAGCGGCCCAAGCGGCGGAGTCCCCAGCCCAGCATGAACCAAGCGTTCCAAACGTCGGGGTTGTGGCTCAAAAAGACGCGGAGCTCTTCCAAGCCCTTCTCTTCTTGGCCGCCCTGAATCAACTTGTAGGCGTTCTTAAAGCGGGCGTCGTCCATGTTGCCGTTTTTGATTTCGTTGACTATTTGCTGGGCGCGCTCTTTTTTATAAACGCCGTTTTCGCCTAGGTCTTCGTCCTTGGCGTCGCAAGTCAGCGCAAGGTATGAGTCAAAGCAGCCGCGCGCGTTAAAGAAGTCGTTTTGCTTTAAGTAAAAAAAGCCCGCGTTAAAGAATGCGTCCGGCGGCGGCGGATCGTTGTCCATCGCCATCTTGTAGTATTCCTCGGCGCTTGAGTCGTAAGCGTCCGCGTCTTCGTTGAGGCCGCTTCGTCTGTAGCTGTCGGCGCGCTGGTCAAAGAAAAGGGCCGTGTTAAGAATTATCGCCACGTCGTCGGGATCAAAGCCCCGCAAGGCCATAAAAATTTCTTCGGCAATGTCGTAGTCGTCGTTTTTGGTTTTGAGAATGGCGGCCGCCGTCAGCTCTTGCTTTAAGTTGGGGCGCGCCTCCTTTAGGATGGAACGATAGTAGTCAAGGTGCTCGTTCTTTTTGTCGTAAGCCAATACCGTCAAGATGCCCGAAAGAATTTGCTCGGAGGTCAACTCCTCCATGTTAAAGTTGTCGGGCGAATCCTTGTCTTTTTTTTGGACAGGAAGAGGAATCGTCTTGTCGATATGCATCGCGTTCTTTGAAAGCTCAAAGTTTTCAGGAAGCGAGATGTAGTAGATTGAATCCAATTGCGCCGAGCCGGTCATTTTGTCTCCGGAGCGGGAGCGGCGCTTGCGTCGGCTGCGGGCGCGTCTTGCGCTGGAGCGGCTTCTGCCGCAGGGGCGGCGTCAGCGGGGGCTTCTGTTGGAGCGGCGGCAGGAGCGTCTTGAGGCGCGGCGCTTGCGGCCTC
>JAFZLA010000020.1 GCA_017551705.1 Treponema sp. | reverse complement strand
CAGGCGCGCGGTGCGGTGATTTGTGGCGCGGTCGCCTGCGATTTGCCGGTGGCCGAATACACCGCCTTGCAAATCAAGCAAGCCGTGGTCGGTCACGGCAAGGCGGCCAAGGAACAGGTGCAGCACATGGTGCAGCGGCTGCTGGCGCTTACCGGCGCGCCCGGGGCGGATGCGGCAGACGCCTTGGCGTGCGCCATTTGCCACGCGCACGCGGGCATCGGGCAAATGCAGATGGAACACAAACGCAGCGCACGCAAACGCGCCGCGCGCTGGACGGCGCTGCCGTAACCAGGGAAAGACGGGAAACGCGAACGGCGCGGGTCAGGTGCCGTTTTCAAAAATGCACTGCGCGCGTTTGGCGTTGCACAGCAATTCATAGCTGATGGTGCCGACGGCACGCGCGATGCTGTCGACCGGAATCTGTTTGCCCCACAGCTCCACGCGGCTGCCGATGCCGGCTTCGGGCAGGTCGGTCAGGTCAATGGTGAGCATGTCCATCGCCACGCGCCCGACCAGCCGGGCAGGGCGACCGTCGACGGCCACCAGCGTGCCATCGGGCGCGCTGCGCGGATAGCCGTCGGCGTAGCCTGCGGCGACCAGTCCGATACGCATCGGGTGCGGCGCGTGAAAGCGCGCGCCATAGCCCAGCGGCGCGCCGGCGGCCAGTTCGCGCACGGCAAAGACGCGCGATTCCAGCGTCATTACCGGGCGCAAATCCACGTCGGCAGACGGCAACGGATTGCTGCCATAGAGCGCAATGCCCGGGCGTGCCCAATCGCGGCGGGCGGCAGGATGCGCCAGAATACCGGCGGAATTGGCCAGGCTGCGCGCGCCTTCCAGAGCGTGCGTGGCGTGGTCAAACAAGGTGATTTGTTCGCTGGTGGCAGATTCTTGCGGTTCATCGGCGCGCGCCAGATGGGTCATCAGGGTGATGTCCGAGACCTGCGCGCAGGCTTTGAGGCGCTGATGGGCGCGGGCGATGGCGTCCGCATTGAAGCCGACGCGGTTCATGCCGGTATTGCATTTCAGCCAGACGGGCAGGGGCTGCGCGAAGGTTTGTTCTTCCAATGCGCGCAACTGCGATTCTTGATGCACCACCAGCCACAGCTTGTGCGCGTGGGCGGCGCGCCAGTCTTCGCCGTCAAAGGCACCTTCCAGCACCAGAATCGGCGCGGCAATGCCCGCTTCGCGCAGCACCAGCGCCTCTTCCACGAAGGCGACGGCAAACCCATCGGCGATGGGTGCCAGTGCCTGCGCGCATTGCACCGCGCCGTGACCGTAAGCGTTCGCCTTGACGACGGCCAGCGCCCGCGCACCATGCATCTGGCGCAGCAGGCGGTAGTTGTGTTGCAAGGCGGCAAGGTCAATTCGCAGACGGGCAGGGCGCATTTCGGATGATTCTCCACAGTGGTGCGCGCAAAGCGCAAAAGGTGAAAGACTGGACGCAGGAACAGAAGCCTGTCAAGCGCAATGGTACGCGCAGGGCAGGGCGGGGTGTGGGGGTGGCGGGCGGCAAAATATTTGCGGTTTTTCGCGGTTTTTTTGCAAAAAATGAATACAATAAAGGGGCTTGTGCCCATTTTCGTCTGGCGTTTTCGCTTCGCGTGGCGTCAGGCGTTTTCCACGGTAGTACGATGAATCAAAAGGCGCGCATTCTGGCTGGAACCGTTGTGCTGGTATTTGCGGCAGGGCTGGGCACACTGTTTCTTTCCGGCAAGCCGTTCGGGCAAAAAGAAGACGAAGCCAGCAGGATTGATGGGGTGCGCGAATTTCGTCTGCCCCAGTGGCGCGAGCCGATTCGCCCGCTGCCGCTGCTGCTCGAAGGCATCGCGCCCGAGCGTGTCGATTTGGGAATGCGCCTGTTTCACGACCCACGCCTGTCGAAAGACGCCACCGTCTCCTGCGCCACCTGCCACAATCTGGGCACCGGCGGGGTCGATGGGCTGGAACGTTCCATTGGCGTCGATGGCGCGCTGACGGCGGTCAATACGCCCACGGTGTTCAATTCCCGCTACAACTTCGTGCAATTCTGGGACGGGCGGGTGAAAACGCTGGCCGAGCAGGCCGAAGCCGTCATTCACAACCCGGTCAGCATGGCCAACAACTGGCAGGTATTGCTGCCCCGGCTGGAGGCAGACGCCTACTATCCCACCGCCTTCATGCGCGCCTATCCCGGGCGCGGCATGACGCCCGAGACGGTCGTCGATGCGATTGCCGAGTTTGAAAAAACGCTGGTGACGCCTTCGCGGTTTGACCGCTACCTGATGGGGGACCGCGCCGCGCTCAGCGCCGAAGAAAAAGCCGGCTACATGCGCTTCAAGGCGCTGGGCTGCGCCAGTTGCCATCAGGGCATCAACGTGGGCGGCAACCTGTTCCAGCGCTTTGGCATCATGGCGGACATTTTCGTCAATCAGGAAGTCTCGCGCGCCGACCTGGGGCGGTTCAACGTCACCGGGCGCGAGAGCGACCGCTACGTCTTCAAGGTGCCGACGCTGCGCAACATCGAACTGACCGCGCCGTATTTTCACGATGGCCGCGCGCTGTCGCTGGAATCGGCCACGGCGGTCATGGGCGCCTACCAGCTTGGGCGCACGCTCTCGGAAGAAGACATCCGGCTGGTGGTGGCGTTTCTGAAAACGCTCACCGGCCACTGGTCGCCGCCGGCTTACGGCGCTGCGCCGCAGGCGCAAGGAGAGCCGCATGACGAACCCTGACGCCGCCGCCGCCCAAAAGGAAGCGGAGATCAAGGCCGAGCACAAGGCTGAGCACGACGCCGCAGCCGCAGCCAAGGACAAGAAATAATGCTGATGGCGCGCTCTCGAGGTTTTGCCGAGTCAAGGCCTTGAGAGCGTAGCGCGCCTTGACCGGACTTATGCAAATAGTAAGCCTAAAATCACAAAACGCCCTTTCTGGAGTTCAGCAGAGCTTGCGGGAGGGCGATTTTGTTTTTGCGCGAGTGTTAAAAAATTTAGGCGGCGGAAATTATTTGGTTTCGTTTGCGGGAGGCCGTTTTGCCGCCCGCTCCGCCCAAAGCCTGGTCGAAGGCCAAACATTCAGGGCGCAAATTTCTTTGCAAGGCCAAAGCGTGGCCTTAAAAATCGCGGGCGGCCAAGGCTGGCAAGCCCAAGGCGGCGAGGCTCTTGTAAAGGCGTTTGACGCGATGAGCCCCGAGGCGCGCGAATTTTTGGCGGCTTTAGGATTGCCCGCCGACAGCGTGAGCGCAAAAATATTGCAGGCGATGATTCAGCAAGGGGCAAAGCTTGACAGCCGTTTGATGCAAAAAGTCCGCCGCGCCGCGTTAAAGTTTGCGGGGCGGGAAGCGGAAGCCGCCGAGGCCGCCCTTGCCCTTGAAGAAAAGGGAATCGATTGCGAAAGCGCCGCCCTGGACCAAATTATGGACGCGCTTGAAGGCGGGGAAGGCCAGTCCGACCAAAACGGCCAAAATGGTTCGCAAAGCCAAGAAAGCGGCGAGGCCGGCCGCCAACAGGCCGACGCTGGTCAAAGCGGCGCGGCTGACTGGCAGCAAATACTTGGCGAGGTAAAAAGATTTTTTTGTTTTGCGGAGAACCTTGCGCAAAATGGGGCCCTTTTTGACGGCGACCCTTCCCAACAAAAAGTCGACGCTTTGGCGGTTTTTAACCATTTGCGGGGCGGGGGACAAGGCGGCCAAAAAGGCTGGGTGTTTTTTCCCTTTGAATACGCTCTTTCAAACGCTTCCAAAGATGAGCAGGCGCAAGGAAAGGGGGCGCTGCGCCTTTATTTGGACTACGAAAAACGTTCCCTGGAAAAGATGGCGATAAACTTTAAAAGCGTTTGCGCAAATTTGTTTTTTGTGGTATACTTGGAGAATAAAAAAGTTCGAAAAATCGTAGTTTCTGGCGCCGGCCAAGAAAGCTTGGAAGGGCTAAAAAATTCCTTTGGACTTGACGTCAAGGTCGAGGCCGCGGACTTTGAAAAAGTTTCGACATTCGGCGCGGAAGACTTGCCGATTTTTGGCGTAGAGGGCTTTGCATGAAAAACCAAAAAAAAGCCGTCGCCCTAAAATATCCGCAAGACGTTTCCGCTCCCTTGATTGCCGCAAGCGGCAAGGGCTATTTGGCCCAAAAAATGCTTGAGGTTGCGGAACGGGAGAAAATCCCAATGGTTAAAAACGACCAATTGGCCGATTTTTTGACCGTTCAAGAGGTTGGCTCCGTAATTCCGCCCGAAACATGGGAAATTGTGGCAAAGATTTTTGCCTATGTTATAAATTTTAAAAAGTGACGGTCTGTCCCGGACTGAGAGGGTTAAAAAAATGGGCATGATGAAAAAGTTTAGCGCCGCCGACGCTAGGTTGAACATGATGTTCTCCGCTCCCGTCTTTTTTGACGACGGAAGGAACATGTTCTTGGCCGAAGGAAAGACAATTAAGCCTTACCACATGGCCGCAATCAAACGCTGGAACATCAAGACTTTGTTGACCAGCGGCCACACCGTGGAGCAGGAAGAAGGCGCCAACATCGCAAAAATGGCCGGATTTGACAAGAAAAAGCTTGCCGACGATGACGCCGAAGAGCTTGAAGATCTTGAGGAATTGGAAGAAATCTAGGCCTGATGAAAAATTCCGGCAACACAAAGCCTTTGGGAGATGCTGGCGAGGATGCCGCGCGGGCTCTCTACGCCCAAAAGGGCTTTTCTTTAGTCGAACGCAATTTTAGGACTCGTTTTGGAGAGGTTGACATAATCGTCCAAAAGGGTGATTTGCTGGTTTTTGCCGAAGTAAAGGCCCTGCCGCACGGAAATTCGGACGTTTTGGCCGCCGAATTGGGGCCAAGAAAACGCCGCAAGATTGTAGAAACCGCTAAATATTTTTTGAAAAATAATCGACAATATAGTAACAAGACAATCAGATTTGACGTTGTGGTCGTGGGGCTTCCTGGTTTTGAGAGCGTTCATCTGATAGAAGATGCATTTTTGGATAATTGAATTACTATTTTGGGTGTCGGGAGGAATAATCCTAAAGAATGAGCGCTGCGTTAGATTTTGCCGCTTATGAAGTTGACGAGGCGGAATGCGAATATGAAGATTTGCCTCCTAGACTGATGGCTTTGCGGGAAAAAATTCACGACTCTTCGTACCTTGACAACGCGATCAACAGAATTGCGTCTGTAATCAGTCGCAACATGGTTGACAATCCTGACGAATTGCATTTAAATAATGCTAAAGAAGGATTGTACTTGTAATGGGAAGAAGAGACAGAAACAACAGAAGAAACAACAGGCAAAAAAATTCGTGGTCAAACAGGCCCGAACCAAAGCAGCAGCCCAGGAGCCATTTTAATCCTGAGACTCCTGCTGACATAGCCGCGCGCGAAAGCGCAATCCGAGACTTTAAGGCAAGAGAAACTATTTGCCCAATTTGCGGAAAGCCTATAGAAGATTTGTCAAGCGCGATCGCCGACAAGAGCGGCGCGCCCACGCACTTTGATTGCGTTTTGCAAAAACTCAACGCGTCAGAAACTTTGGCGCAAAACCAAAACATCGCTTACATCGGCCAGGGCCGCTTTGCGGTTATAAGCCGAGAAAATCCCTCGGATGTCAAGCATTTTAAGATTGAAAAAATCATCGAGTGGGAAGACCGCAACAATCCCGGCGCTTGGCGCAGCGAAATGGCCGAGCTCTATTCCAAAGTAAAATAGGAACGGTCAAGGCACGCTACGCTCAAGGCCTTGACTCGTTCCTTTTGCGGTGCGAATAAAATTATCGCGCCGCAATAAAAAAAAACGCGGCGATGAGCCGCGATTTTTTTTTCGTATAATCTGCCGAAAACCGGGATTGAACCGGCACGGCCTTTTACGGCCGAGGGATTTTAAGTCCCTTGTGTCTACCAATTCCACCATTTCGGCTTGTTGCTCATAATAGCGCGTTTCATTCAAAATTGCAAGACGCGGCTAGATTCAGCCTGTTGACAAGAACTGTCTGGGGAGATTATTATTGCAGAAAAATCTTTATTAGGGGAACTTTATGAAAAAAAGTTTTGTTTGCGCGATTGCCGCGCTTGCTATTGCTTCGGCCGTTTTTGCCGCCGAAAGTTTTGGAACAAAAAAGACTGACGGAACAGCCGCAGCCAATTCTGGCGTGACTAGAACCAGCAAGAGTTTTGTAGGAAAATATGACGAAAGCATGACTCCCGAGAATTCCGTGGTCATTTTCTTTTACAACATGGGAAATGAAATTATGGAATTCAAACAAATCAATCCTAAATTTGATGTTGATGAGCAAAAATACGAATACTATCACGAATGCACAGGCTGGGTGTTCTTTAAGCCTGTCAAGCCCGGCACCCGCTATATGCTCACAAAGATGAAAGGCGCTTCTTCCGGCGGAACAATTCGCTATGTTTGGGACATGGACTTTAAGCCCAACCAGCAGGTCTTGGTTTTGGATATACCTACAGAGCCTGGCGTTTATTGCTACGGACAGATCTGGGGAGAAGCCGTGGCTTATTGCGCGCAAAAAGGCGAAGTCTATCAACTTCAAAAGATTGACCAATGGCGTTTGAGAAATGTTTGGCAGGTTAAGAAGTTGTACAAGGCGGGGCTTTCGCAGTTTAAAAAACGATACACAGGAACTCCTTGGGTTGACGCGTATATCAAAAAAATGAACACGGTCAAAGAAGATCCCTTGGAAGAGGCGGCAGCAGAGGCCGCTCCAACAGCTGCAAACTAAGTTGACGATATGAAAAAAACAATTGCCGCGCTTGTAGCGGCGTTGGCCCTTGTTTGCGCCATGCATTCGGCGGAAACCTACGGCGCCAAAAAGAATAACAGCAAAAAAGAAATTCTCGCTCCGGGCGAAGTCATCATGGTAGGTTCGGCGACGGTAAAAGTTGACGACGAAAATTTTGACTTTTATGCCAAGACTTGGGGAGTGACTGACTTTTCAAAAGAAGACACTTACGTCGTTTATGGGGACGCGTACAAAGAATACGCCACTCTGTTTTTTGGAAGCATTAAGAAGAGCGACAACGGAAAGTATGGCGTATACAAGCCCGGCGAATTCTTTTTGTCAAAGCAAAAGACAAAGAAGGGGGTTCTTGAGTCTGCTTGGCCAATAAAGTGGCGCTTTTACAGCGACCCCAATTTTGAAATTTATCTTCCGCTTAATTTTGAGGCCATCGTTCCCCAGGGAGAAAAGTTTGTCTATGTAGGACACTTTGAATACCACTTGGAGGGATCGGACTTTCACCCGACAAAGATTTTGGTCTCCGACCGCTTTGATCAAGCCAAGGAAGCGCTTGAGCGCGAATTTGGAGAGCCAATCCAGCTTTGCCGCGTTGAAATGCGTTCGACCAAAAAAGACTAATCGCTTTAACTTGAAACAAAGCGCACGATGGCATATAATAATCTTATGAAAAGGACTGTTGTTGCCGTCACGGCGCTTTTGTTTTGTTCGGCGGGCTTTCCAGGTTTGGGCGGAGAGCCTGTCTGGCAATAGGGTCGCGCCATGTATTCCGACACGCACTTTCATTTTAAGATTCTCAAAGAAGACGAGGAGTGGACGCGCAAGAGCGTCTTGCAAAAGATGAGCCAAAACTCTTGCGCCTTTGCCCTGGACATTGGAACAGACTGCGACGACCTTGCCTCTCGGCAAGAATTGTTTGAGGCGACCTTTGCGCAAATGCAAGGCGACGGCCCAGACGCAAAGGCTTGCGCCGACTCTTGCAAAAAGTTTGTTTACTTTACCGCAGGCATTTGGCCTGACCCCGATTCCATCAAAAACAGGGCCTCTTGCGTTGAAACATTAAAGAAAAACATTTTGGCCGCCCGCGCCTCGGACGACCCATTTAGAAAAAAAGTTTGCGCGCTGGGCGAGTGCGGCTTGGACCACCACTGGAATCCAAGCGGCGTTGACAACCGAAGCCAAGACGACTTTGACCAGGCGATGGTGGCGGCCGAGCGCGAGCTTTTTATGATGCAGCTGCAATTGGCAAAAGAGCTGGAGCTTCCGGTAATCGTCCATTCCCGAGACGCGTTCCAAGAAACTTTGGACTGCGTAAAGGAAAGCGGCTATGGAGAGAAGTGCGTCATCCACTGCTATTCATACGGCTTGGAGGAGGCCAAGGCCTTTTTGGAAGCGGGCTGCGTGATAAGTTTTAGCGGCTCGGCCACTTACGCCAAAAAGTCCCAGTTGGAGGAAAAGCTTGCGCTTTTGCGCTACGTTCCCCAAGACAGGCTTTTGGTTGAGACCGACGCTCCGTATTTGGCTCCCGTTCCCCTGAGGGGAAAGCCCAACAACCCCACTTACATCGAGCATACTTACAAATTTATTGCCCAGACCCGCGGAATTGAGGTTGAGAAGCTTTGCCAAATCGTAGACCAAAACGCCCAAAAGTTTTTTTTGGTTCCTATATTGTGAAAAAAATCAAATCGTGTTAGAATAATTGTAAGGACAAAATATTATGCCAAAGGAAATTTACCCAAAAAACTACAAGCCCGTCATCGGCGAAAAAGAAACTGAACATGCGATCGTTCTTTTGAAGAACTTTTTTCAAACAGCCCTTTCAACAGAATTGAATTTAACCCGCGTGACCGCGCCTCTTTTTGTGCGCTGCGGAACCGGCGTGAACGACGACCTTAACGGCGTTGAGCGGCCGGTGCGCTTTCCTGTAAAAACTTTGGGAGACCAAAAGCTGGAAATCGTCCAGTCTTTGGCCAAGTGGAAGCGCCTAAAGGTCACCGAGCTTGAACTGCAGCCGGGCTTTGGCATTTACACCGACATGAACGCCATCCGCCCCGACGACGACATGGACGCGTTGCACTCCATCTACGTTGACCAGTGGGACTGGGAGATGGCGATCAACGACGTTGACCGAACTGTTTTTTACTTGCACGAAATAGTGAAGAAAGTTTACCGCTGCATCAAGCGCGCCGAATTTTACATCTACGACTTTTATCCAAAGCTAAAGCCCACCTTGCCCGAGAACATTAAATTTTTGTTCAGCGACGACTTGCAGCGCGAGTTCCCCAACCTCACTCCAAAAGAGCGCGAGCGCGAGGCGGCAAAAAAATACGGCGCGATTTTTATCACAGGAATCGGAGCCAAGCTTGCCGACGGAAAGCCGCACGACGGCCGCGCGCCCGACTACGACGATTGGATTACCGAGACTGGCGACGGCCACAAGGGACTCAACGGCGACATCATCGTATGGAACGATGTTTTGCAGCAGCCCTTTGAGCTTAGCTCAATGGGAATCCGCGTAAACCAAGACTCTTTGCGCGCGCAATTAAAGGAGCGCGGCTGTACTGACCGCGAAAAATTGATGTTCCATTCCAAATTGCTCAAGGGCCAGTTGATCCAAACATTAGGCGGCGGAATCGGACAGTCGCGCTTGTGCATGTTCCTTCTTAAAAAGGCGCACATCGGCGAAACTCAAGTGAGCATTTGGTCGGAAGAAATTTTGGCCGACTGCAAAAAGCGCGGCATCAAATTGTTGCAGTTGAACTAGGAATGAATTTTGACCTAAAAAATCTCGACGCGGATTTGGCCTCGCTTGCAAAAAAGGGCGTGACCGAATTTGCGCTGCACGACAGCCGCTTTGCGTCTGACAAAAATCTGCTAGCGCGGTTTTTAAAGTCCGCCGCGCGCCTTGCCCCCGACGTTTACTATTCGATTCCGGTCCAAGCGCAAGTTTTGGACGCCGAGACAGTCGGCCTTTTGCAAAACCTTTTTTGCTCGGTCGACGTGATTATGCGCGGCGAGCCTTTTAAAAAATTCTTTTTGGACAAAAAACTTTTTTCAAAAAAGGCCGCGCTCCTCAACAACGCGGGAATTGTCTTTGGCTTTTTGATGGACTTTGCGCTTGCCCAAGACGACAGCGTCAAGGGCTTTCGCGACCGCATTGACTTTGCGCTGCCGCTTTATCCAAACCACATTGACTTTGAGCAATTGTTCTCCGACAAAAAAGAGGCCAAGAGCACCGCGACATTTTCGAGCCAGGACATAACTTGGGCGCGCGACGTTGCCTACGCGATAAACGTCTTTTATTCTATGGGCCGGGCGGTTCCTTGGTTCAACTCAGTTCTAAAGCCGTTGAAAATCGCTCCGTCAAAATTCTTTTCGGACTTTGCCGAATGGCAGCGCTGCAACAACTGCGGCTACGACGCGCGAAAAAAAATCAACGAGGCCAGCCACAAAGAAATCGAAAAAATGCAAGTCCTGTTTTTGGAAGAAAAGTATTGCGAAAAGCGCTTGGAGCGTCTGCTTCCTGTTGCCGTTGATTTGGTCAAGGTGAACGGAGCCTTTTCGCGCTTGGAAGGCGAGGGCGAAGAAAGCGAGCTTGAATTGAACTTTAACCCCGACGACTTGATGAGTCCCGCCGCCTTGGACATAAACTCTTTTGAAGAGAACGTTTGCATGGAAGGCTGCCGCATAAAAGTTTTTGCTGCAAGCGGCGGCCCCGACTATAAGTTTTTGCAATGACCCAGACTTTTGTTTTTGACGTGACCAAGCCCGCCTGCCTCAACGACTTTTTGCGCGACCAATTGCCAATTTTTTTGCAAGCCCAAAATGCGCGCGGCGGAGATTGCTCGCAAGCCCAAGATTTGGGGCCGGCAAAAATCGCCGTTAGCAATTCTAAAATCCGCCGCTTGATTTTTAGCCAGAACGTTTTTGTAGATGCGGGCGGCGGCCATAAGGCGTCGCAAGCCCAAAACGCCCGCGCCAACAAAAACGCTTTGCAAGCCCAAGAAGACGGCGGCTTTTTTGTCTGCAAAAATCCGGCCTTTGCCCTGCATAAAGGCGCGCGCGTCAAGGTTCTTTTTGATCCGCAAAAATTCTTTTTTCAAAAGCAGACTGGCGACATTCAATTTGAGCTGGACGACTCGCGCATATTGTACGAAGACGACGCGATAATCGTGGTCAACAAGCCGCCGCATTTTCCTACCGAGCCGACTTTTGTCCAAGACCGCGACAACTTGCGCGCCGCGGTGGTTCGTTACTTGCATAAAAAAATTGGCTTGGACAAAAATCCGCCCTATTGCGGAATTGTCCACCGGCTTGACCGCGACACTAGCGGCGTGATTTTGTTCTCCAAGCGGCGCGATTGCAACGCCGCGCTCTTTGCCGCTTTTGATTCGAGCGGGGCGGAGGCCGGCAGTTTTGGGCTTGCGAACAGTTTACGTGCTTCAAACGGTTGCAAGCCTAAGAACGCGGCCGACAGTTTTGGTCTTGCAAACGATTCCTGTCGCGCGGCAAAAAAGATTTACGTAGCGGTGTGCGAGCGCGCCGCGAGTTTTAGGCTTGCGAACAATTCGTTTTCTGTCCAAAACTATTTGGGCCGCGTGTCGGGGAAGAGCCAGGCCGCCAAGTGGGGGAGCGTTCCAAAAGAAAAGGGCGGAAAATTTGCCCGAACTGATTTTAAGATTTTAAAAGAAGAGGGCGGCCGCGTTTTGGTCCAGGCGGAACTTTTTACAGGCCGCACCCACCAAATCCGAGTGCACCTTGCGCAAAGCGGCCTTGCGATTTTGGGGGACGGGTTGTACGGGGGCCGCGCGGCCGAGAGGATTTTTTTGCACGCCTTGACGCTGGAGCTACCCCATCCTATGACAGGCGAGCCCCTGCGCTTTGAGGCCCCTCTGCCGCCCGAGTTTTAGGCTTGCGACCGGTCTCCGCTTACCAACTGCGCTGGATGTAAGTGGCGCGCGGCCTTAGCGTGATGACAACGCGGCGGTTGAGGGCGCGGCCTTCTTTGGTGCTGTTGTCGCCTACGGGCTGGGTTTCGCCGTAGCCGCGGAAGCTGAACAAGTTCTTGTCGAGGCCTTGCTCTATCAACAAGTCGATGATTGTTTGCGTTCTGTCGATTGAGAGGCGCATTTGGTTTTCGGGCTGGCCGATGTCCGCTGTGTGGCCGGCCACAAAGATTGTGAACGAGTTGTCGTCAAGCGCCTCTTTAAGGAGCGCGGCCAATTCGGTTATGCGCGGAAGTTCTTCGGGCAAAAGCTTGGGGCTGTCGGCGATGAATTTTAGGTTGTAAGTAAAGCGGATTCCGTCGGGGCCGTCTTCGATTGCGTCGGCGCCCGGCTTTTTGAGCGGGTACTTCTTTACGTTCCTGTAAGCGGTGTAATACGCTTCGTCTTTTAGAGGAGCGGCGACGTCGTGAATCAAAACGTCCTTGTCCAACAACAAGACAATTTTTCCTGACTTTAACAGCGCCGCGTTTTCGGGAACCGAAAAAATGCGCAGCGCGTCGTCATCGCTAATTACAAGGTCGGTGCGGTTGTGGCCAAAGATTTGCTTGGCCGCGATGTGGATCGGGTCGGCTCCAACGCGCGCGCGGTAGCGGCTTTCGTCGTCGCTCCAGTCGTAGCCGCAAACGCTTTTGTCTTTGGCGGCCGCGCTTTCCATCATGTTGCGCTCGTATACCACTTCCATCTTTTCGTTCCACACGCGGGGGAATAGGCAGGGGTTGACCTGGTCTTCTACAAATTCTCCGTGAACGGGAAGCTTTCCGCGGGCGTCGATGATGATTCCTGTGTAAACGCGCGAAGAAATCGTTTCGATTGACTTGCGGGGAGCGTAGGGAGTCTGGTGCCTGATAAAGAGGCTTCCGATTTGGTTAAGATTAAGCTTGTGGTCCATCTTGAACAAAAAGCTTTTGTTTTCAAAGTAGCCCAAAGTCTTGTTGCCCGACTCGATTATGTCCGTAATTTGCTGGAGCGAAATCCTTCGTTCCAAAATGTAGTCGCCCAAGGTCCTGCTTGAGTCCACGTAAAGGGTCAAAAGCGGGTCCTTGATCAAGTTGGGCAGGCGGCTTGTTACCGCGTTGACGGCGGTATTTTTTCCGCTTGGCATCGGGATGCCCGCCTTGTCTATGTCGAGCGTGACGTTTGAGGTGAACGTTTTGTCAATCCAGTTTATCTTGCTTTTGGAAGCCATCGGCGCGTTGGGGTCGTTGGGCTTTTGCTGGGCGCAAAGGGCGCAGAGAGAAAATGCCGCCGCAACCATGAGGGCGGTCTTTTTGGCTTTAAAATAAAAATTCTTTTTCATCTTAATTGTTATCGGCATATTTTTCCTTCAACATAATATTAAAAATCGCGTCCTGGGCGGCGGCCTTCATTCCCCGCGGCAGGCGCAATTCGTATATTTCGCGCGAAGGCGTGGCCTCGTAAAGCAGGGCGGGGTTTAGGGCCAGCAATGTTTGCTCGTCGATGCGCAGCTCGCCCGCCAAGGCCTTTAGGCTGATGGAACGGTCGGTTTCCAAATAGTCAAAGTCGTCAAAGGGCGAATACACTTCCGCGTCGTAAAAGGCGGCCGGAAGATCCACGTTGTACCAAGAGGCGTTTTGCGCGATGTCGCTCACCGCCAAAAGGTTTGGAACGTATGCGATGGCGTGGTCGGGAATCAATTTGTTTTTTGCCAAGGCCCAAAAAGTTTTGCGCTCGCTTTTTTGCAAGGCCCGCCTCACCGCGCCCGCTCCGCAATTGTAGGCGGCAATGGCCAAAAGCCAATCGCCAAACTGATTGTAGTTGGCCTTTAGCTTTTTGATCGCCGCGTCGGTGGATTTCCAGGGGTCGCGGCGCTCGTCAAGCCACTTGTTGAGCCTAAGATAGTTCTCAACGCTGTTTTCCATAAATTGCCAAAGGCCGACGGACTTTCCGCTTGCGGGCTTGGCAAGCGGCTTGTAGCTGGATTCTATTACGGGAATGTATTCGATGCAGGCGGGAAGGCCTTCCTCTTTTAGGCGCCGCTTTACGTAGTGCCGGTATTGCGAGCCGTTCTCCAGTATCAATCGCAGTTCGGCCTGCCCCCAAGAAGAAAGCCAGCGCTCCTTGTAGGGAGACACTTCTTCCCGCCCGGCGCCAGGCAAGTCAATCGCAAAGTAAAGTCCCGTTCCCCCGTAAGGCGAAACAAATTCCTCCGGCGCGTACTCCTGCGCAAAAGAAAGAGGCTGCGCAAAAAGCAGCGCGAGGACAAACAGGCTCCAATTGGACGCGCGCCCTATGCGAGCGCCCAATTGGAAAATCCGCTCGAACAAACAATTATGGTCTTGCTTTTGATAGTACGAGCGGCTCACATCATTTCGCCGATATAAATGCCTGCCCATTCCCAAGTTCCGTGAATTTCCGGATTGGCCGGATAGTTTACTTTTCTAAAATAGAAATACCAAGTGGGAACCGCCAAGGTCCAGCCCTTGCTCTTTAGATAGGCCTCGTTGATTGAAGGGCCGGGAATCAGTTCGTCGGTGATTGTGATGCGGTTTCCGTGCATGTAGTTTGTCATCGAAAAGTCAACCGAGCCTGTCGGTATGCTGTCGTCCTGCCTCCACGAAACGGTGAAGAAATTTACTTTGGAGCGGTATTCGTCAAGCTTTCTTGGCTGGTAGCGGATTATCGCCTCTTTGACCGCGTTGGCCAAGCCGTCCAAAGTTTTGAACGTCCAGTTTTTGGGCGAGTTGTTAAAGTCAATCATGTTGCGCGCGTAGTTGTAAATGTCGTGCATGTCGGTGATTTGAATCGAGCTTGCGTCGGGCTGTTCCAAAAAGAGCGTGTAGGTCTTGAGCGCCTTTGTCCATTCGCCGATTTGCTCGTATTCGCGCGCAAGGCGGACATACATTTCGGTGATGCTTACGTTTGAAGGGAAGCGGTTTATCAATGTGTTGAAGTACTGGATGCGGTTTTCGTGGTTGGTGGAAATTTGAATCAAGCGCTCCAAGCACAAAAAGTGGACCGACTGGTCCTTAACCTTAAGGTCGGGGTAGTTCTTTATGATGCGCTCAAAATAGTATTCGGCAACGCGGTCCTGCCTCATCTGGATGTAGGCGTAGGCTGTCATCAAAAGCCAGTAGGCGTTGTACTTGTCGTCGGGATTGCGCTCCACATGGTCGGTGAGGTACAAAATCAAGTCGTTGTATTTTTTGTCGGCCAGCCATTTGGACGAAATTTTGTTTATGATGGCGTAGCGGCGGTTTTCGCTGGAATTTGAGGATTCGCGCAAAAGCGCCTCCAATTCCTTTTGCGCTTGCTTGTCTTGCTTTGTCTTGGCGGAATTGCCGTTCCCGCACGAAACAAGCAGGCCTGCCAAACAAAGGGCCGCCGCCGCCTTTTTTATCGCATTTTTTATCATTATAACGCGTAATTTTAGCGCATTTCCGCTGTTTTTACAATATACGATGGAGTTTTGTGGTATTGCCAGTACGCCTCGCGAGAGGCGAGTCGATATTACAATTAGCAAAAGCGCGTTCCGCTTGAAAGGCTTGCCTAAAAAGCGCTATAATGAAAGTTATGGCTAAAGACAATCGTAAATTCCAGAATATCCTGTTGGCGTTGGGCCTTTTTCTATTTTTGGCGGGAATTGTGACGGCTTTGCTGCCGCCTGTCATGCAAATTGAGACTTATCACTTTGCGCTCAACTGCGCTCTTGTTGTGATAACCGCGGCCCTGGTTTATTTTTCGCTCTTGTCGCAAAACGCCGTGGTCTTTTATGTTTCCGTCAACTTTTGCTTGCTCTCTTTGGCCTACTTGCTTTTGAACGCGCGCCTAGGCGACGTTCCAATCAAGGAGTATTGGCCGCTTGTGGTCATTGTCTTTGGAATAACCTTGCTTCCTGTGGGCCGCTTTCACTACAAAAAGTTCAGAACCTTGTACGTGATTCCCTCGGCGGCGCTTACAGTTTTGGGAGCGTTTTTCTTCCTGTTCACCTTTAACATCATCAAGATGAAGATGAGGGTGTTCTTTTCTTCCTTTATGCCCTTCATTCTTATCGCGGGCGGAATATCGTTGATTGTCTTGTATTACGTCAGGCTTAACGCGATTGACAAATTTCCTACGATTCAGGATGAAGATGACGAGCCGTCGCTCTTTTCGGAGGAAGACTGCTAGATGCTAAAAAAGCCGCTTTGCCTTTTAACAGCGCTTTTTTCTCTTTGTGTCGCGGCTTTTGGGGCTGACTATTATTTGGGCCAGGAACCGCAGGACAGAATTTATTTGGCAAAGGCTTCAAAAAAGACAGAAAAAAAATCCGACAAAAAGTCCGACAAAAAAAGCAAGTCAAAGAAAGGCGCCGAGCCCGAGGCGGAAGATGAGATAACGGGGCCTGTGACTGCGATAAACGTCCAGCGCAACAAGGACGATTTAGCCGGATACTTTTCGGGAATTCATAAAAGCGTTTTGGAGCAAGTCCAAAAGGGCTCGCCCGAATCATTGATGTCGGCCTACGAAAGCTTAAGAAAGGCTTCGGTTGACTACAAAGAAAACGAGCGCGTCCTTGTCTTTATAATCGTCGAGACGTTGAAAATCGTTTGGCCCAGCCAGGCGCAAAACGTCAACTTGGACTCGCCCTCAGTTCCCGAGCGCAACATTTACACCGGAGCGATCGAGGCCGCCAAAAACGGAATCTACGACACCAGCACCGGCAACGGAGACTTTTTGGCCAACGCGCTTCCGTCGCTCGCGCTAAAGAGCCCGATCACTAACCGCGACTACTATCCCGAGGCCGAAAGCCACTTAAAGGCCGCGCTCTCGATTGTTCCAAAAAGCGTTTTGGCCAACTATCTTTTGGCCTTGCTTTATTCAAAGTCAAGAAGGTACGCCGAAGCCGTTGACCTTTTAAAGTCCATCGCGCAAGAAAGCAAGGCCTTTGAAGTTCATTACCTTTTGGCCACCTGCCTAAACGCGCTTGGCCGCTACGAAGAAAGCAAGAACGTGACCGACAACTTGATTGTGCTTTATCCGTCCAGCATCGACTTGCTAAAACTTTTGTCGCGCAACGCCTACTCAAGCGGAGACTACAACACCGCCGAACGCTACGCGCTTATGGCCTTGCAGCAAAATCCCGCCGACTTGGAAATGGTTTTGTTCCGCGCAAAAATTTTTGTCGCAACCGGCGAGTATCTTAAGGCCACGTCTTTGCTTGACGTTTACTCAAAGTCAAATTCAACTACAAAAGATTATTTGCTTTTGCGCGCCCGCGTTCAAAAAGAATGGAACAAGAACACAACGCTGGCTGTGGCCACAATAGAAAAGGCGCTTAGCTTGTACCCCAACGACCTTGACGCGCTTTTGGCCGCCGCAGAATTGGCAGGCGAAAGCGGAGTGACCATCGCAAAAAAAAGCGGCGCCGAATTGGCAGGCCAAGTCTTGGCTGTGGAGCCCGACAACCAGCAGGCGCTTTCGTTCTTGATACAAACATTGGCGCAAGAAGGAAAGTGGAGCGAGGCTTACGCGTCCAGCAAAAAAATAATGGCCGGCTCAAGCCCTTCGATTGACTCGATTTGCGCGCACACCCGCATATGCCTCGCCTTAGGCTACTACGCCGAGGCGTGGGAAAAAGCGTCCGCGCTTTACAACAAGTCGCCCAGCAACGAAAAGGCCATCCAGCTTTATGTGGAGAGCATGGTCCAGACGGGCAGGGCGGCGCAGGCCTCCCGCTACATCAACACAGCAATCAACGGCGCCTCGTCTTCGATGAAAAGCTTTTTGCTTTACCAGCGCTCGTTCTTGGCCTCGGACGAAGCCAGCCAATTGTCTGACTTGCGGTCGGCGGTAATCGCAAACCCCCGCAACTCGGACGCGCTTTTTAGAATGTACAAGATTTATTTTACAAAGCAAGATTACCGCAAGGCCCAGTACTATCTGCGGCAAGTAATCGCGCTCAACCCCAACAAGCAGCAATACTTAAAGTTGAATTCCGATTTGGACAAGCTGATCAGATAGCCCGGCGCTGTTTTCTATCGCCGCAAGCCTGTAACCGTCGTTTTCTTTTATCAAGTCAATTCCGCAGCATTTTTGCTGGCGCAAAAATTTTTTGAGACGGCAAAGGTAAACTCTGGCGCAGTTGGCGCTCCAAATGATTCCCGACTCTCTAAGGCGGGCGCAAATTTCGTCAAGCTTTTTGCTTTTTTGCGCGGCAAAAAGAATTTTTATCAGAACAAAAAATTTGTCGGGAATGTTGCCGATGGTCCATTGGCCTTGCTCGCCGCCGTTGCCAAAGATTTTGTTGTAAAACAAGACGGGTATGCTGAACGTTTGTTCGCACAAAAAGTCTTGCAAACTAAAGTCTGAGTCCAAATAGCTTGGTTCAACCACAATTAGTTCGGGACTTTGAATTTTTACCGCTTTGGCAAAGGAGCCTATCTTTCTAAAGGCGCGAAAGTCGGATCCATGTAAAAATTCACTTTCCCCACCCAAAAAGTAAATCAACATGCCTTTGTTCCACTTTTAAAAATAATAAATTGTTATATTTACAATTTTAACACATCTTGTCGCCTTGTCAAGAAAAAAAAGCGCCGCCCAAAACGGACGGCGCCCTGTCATTCCCGCGGTTGTCGCGGGAATCTTTTGTTCAAAGGATTGTCGGGTCGAGCCCGACAATGACAACTGTGTCATTCCCGCGCTTGTCGCGGGAATCTTTCCTACTTCGTAGCCAAGATAGCAATTCCCGGAAGCGTCTTTCCTTCCAAGAACTCAAGGCTGGCTCCGCCGCCAGTAGAGACGTGGGTCATCTTGTCGGCAAGCTTGAACTTGTTTACGGCGGCAACGCTGTCTCCGCCGCCGACAACTGTCATGGCTCCGCGGCCTGTGGCTTCGGCGACCAAGCGGGCGACTTGCTCCGTTCCCTTGGCAAACGCGTCAAACTCGAACACGCCTACCGGTCCGTTCCAAACGATTGACTTGGCTGTAGAAAGGACTTCTTTGTAAGCGGCCACAGTCTTGGGGCCAACGTCCATGGCCATCAAGTTTTCGGGGATGTCGATGTTGTCAACGGCAACGGCCTTGGCGTCGGGAGAGAATTCCTCGGCTCCGACGTGGTCTACGGGGAGGATAATCTTTACGTTCTTGGCGGCAGCGTCGCTCAAAAGCTTTTTGGCTGTGTCGATAAAGTCGTCCTCAACCAAAGACTTTCCAACGTTGTGGCCCTGGGCCTTGAGGAATGTGTAAGCCATTCCGCCTCCGATAACAAGGGCGCTGGCGTTTTTCATCAATGATTCCAAAACGGCGATTTTGCTTGAAACTTTGGCTCCGCCGATGATGGCAACCTGCGGCTTGGGCGGGTTTGTCACCATAGGCTCGATGTTGGCAACTTCTTTTTCCATCAAGAAGCCTCCAACGGGCTTTTCGGCCATGAACTTGGCGATTGTGGCAGTGGAGGCCTGGTCGCGGTGGGCCGTTCCAAAGGCGTCGTTTACAAAAATGTCTCCGTATGTAGAGAGCTCTTTGGCCATTGTCTCGCGCTCCGCGTCAACCTTGCTGGTCTCTTCGGGGTGGAAGCGGACGTTCTCAAGCATGGCAACGGCTCCGTCGGGCAAAGCGTCGATGGCGGCCTTTTGTCCAAGAGCGTCGGGCAAGAATGTGACGGGCTTTCCGAGCTTTGAGGCAAAGTATTCGACAACGGGCTTCATGCGGTTCTTGCCGTTGATGAACTTTTCCTTGTCGGCGTCTGTCCAAGTCTTTCCGGCCTTCTCGGCCTTTTCTTGGGCCTTTTTTACGTCCTTTTTGGGGTCGCCCAAGTGGCTCATCAAAACCAACGAGCGGGGGCTCTGCTCAAGGATATATTTGATTGTAGGAAGGGCGGCCATAATGCGGGTGTCGTCCTGAACAACTCCGTCCTTCATGGGAACGTTAAAATCGACGCGCATGATGACGCGCTTGCCTTTGAGGTCAACGTCTTTGACTGTCTTGATCATTTGGAATCTCCTTGCGCGCGGCCAAAACCGCGCAAAAATTATGGCACCAATACTAGCGCTTTTTTGGGAATTTTACAAGAGCGGCAGCAACTGGGAGCCGCTTTTTGTATTACTATCTATTCCGTTTGTCCAGGACAGTTTTCCGTTTGTTCAGGGCGGTTTGCGTTGATTTTTCTATATAATTGTGTTAGAATAGAGTGTCTTTTTTTGCGGAAGGAGGCGGTTTATGAAAAAGTTTGAAGGCATTAAAAACGGCGTAAATTTGGCGGCGCTTGCTTTGGCGCTGGCGCTTTTTGCCGCGGCAGGATTTTTCTCTTGCGACAACATGTCAGGCGGAGGGTCGGACCCCGCGCCGCAAGCCGTTCCGACTCAAACCGCTCCAACTTCCGCTCCGACCGCGACTCCCGCCAGCGGCGAAAAAACTTATGTAATCTTTAGGGGCTCTGTAGGAGTTGGCGGAGCGCTTCCGCAAGAAGTGTCAGCCAATGTGGCGGCATTGGAAGATTCCATCGCGGCCGGCGACGGCGATTTGCAACTGGTGTCCAAGTCGGCAGAGCCAAGCCTTAACGTAAACGGAACGGATTACTACTACTACGTAATCGCAACGCCGCAAGACTCCGCAAATTCTCCCATAGAATACGGAAAGAGCGACAACACAAAATTCAACCCCGGCGAAAACGGCGTTTGCTACGAGCTTACGCTGGGCCTTGGAAAATGGAAAATTGAATGCGGCATAAAGAACGCTGCGGGAACGCCAGTCCTTAGGGACATCACTGACGTGATAGAGCTTACCGCGACAGATCCCATCATCAACAAAAGCTTTGTCGCAGCCCCTGCGTCCGACGCGGGCAACGGAAGCGTTCTTCTTTACATCGACCAGGGAGACGCGACTACAATCGCCAGCGCCACAGCCAGCTGGAAAGACGCAGGTGGAACGGAACATAGCGAGCCCTTGACTGTCGCCTCCGAATCAGCTGGAGACCCCGCCACCACGGAAGGGAAGCTCAAGCTAAAACTGGACAGCGTAGCCCCGGGCGCCTACGAAATGGCGATAAGCTTTTACAACACGACTAACCCTAACGCTGCCGGCGCCGTGATGGTCTACCAAACAGTGCAGACCGTAAACGTCCTTGGCGGAATGAAGACTGACACTTGGGCTAATGGCGGCGGAACTGACGGCAACTTGATTACAGGCTCAGGAAGCGCCGCGGCCTTTAAGATAACCACCGCCGCCGTGGATCTTTTTAAGAGCACATACCTTTACGTTGGAGCCACCGGCGCCACAGGCGCAAAAGCTCCCAACGACGCCAACGAGGGCAGCGCTTACGCTCCCTTTGAACATTTGCAAAAAGCCTTTGACACAATCGCGGCAACAGGAAGCGACTCGGCCGACTACAGAATTTTTATTCGCGGAACGGTGGAAGGAAACGCAACGCTAGGAAGCGGCCTTGACGCAAAGGCAAGTTCGATACAGATTGCAAATGTCGACGGCGAGTCGGGAGCGGTCATCGAAGGCGGAAGAAAAACTGCCGATTTGACAAGCGTTCCGCTAAACGTTCTTACGGTTGCGACAACCGTTCCGATTACGATAAAGGGCGTCAAGATAACAAAGAAAAGCTCGGCAGACTATTCGCGCGGAATATGCATTAACGACACAAACGCCAATGTGACCCTGCTTGACGGAACCGAAATCTCGGGCAACAAGTCCGGAGCCGATTTCAATGGCGGCGGCGTTTACATTCAAAACGGAACGCTTTGCATGAAGGGCGGCGTGATAAAGGGCAACACAGCCAAGCAAGGCGGCGCGGTGTATGTCAATTCTGGCTCCGGCATAACCGCCAATCTAAAAATTAGCGGCTCGGCAAAAATTCCCTGCGGAACGGACGGCAAGAACGATGTTTATCTTGCAGAAAAATCCGATAACACGTATCCGGCAATACAAATCGCCGGCGCGCTTGTAAGCGGAGCAACAGCGGACACTGACAAAATCGCGGTTACGGCCGCCAACTGGCGCCGCAAAAAGATAGTAGTCCAAGCGGACAGCCATTCCAGCCTTGCGGACATCAGCGCTTACGAAAATTACTTTAAGCCCACAGGCAAAGGCATCAACTTTACTTTTAAGGGAACAGTAGCAAATCTTTCCGCGCCTTACTATGTGGCCCAAAACGGCGTTGACGATGTCAGCACCCCCGGAACAAAGGACGCTCCGTATGGCAGCATCAAGTTTGCCTGCTCGCAATTGAGCGGCGGCGACAAGGAAACGATTTATGTAAATGGAACTTTGGCCGCCAGCGATGCGAGCAGTTTGCAGATTGTTCCCACGGATCTTGATGGCGGCGCGACGTTTGACACGACAAAATGCGCCGCCCTTACGATAGAAGGGGATTCGGCTGACAGCGCGATTGACGGCGGAAATTTTGGAAGCGCCCTCACGGTTGACACCGCCGTTCCTGTAACAATAAAGAACCTTAAGATTACAAAAGGAATCGGCACAACGATAAGCGGTTTGGACGAAGGCGGCGGACTTTATGTAAAGAGCGGAAAAGTGACATTGTCCGACGGAGCCGCCATCACGGGTAACCACGCCACAAACGGCGGCGGCGCTTTTGTATGTGACGGCGCGACTCTTATTATGAACTCAACTTCTCAGATTTTTGGAAACTATGCGGTAGAAAACAGCAAAGGCGGAGGAGCGGGCGGCGCCTTGTTCTTGAATTCAGGCGCAAAGTTTTTTATGCATGGCAGCGCCATTATAGGAAAAGCCCTTGCGACAGGAAAAACGGCCCAGAACTTGGACCAAGACTCCGCCTCAAACTATTCCAGAATGGGCGGCGCGATTGGCGGCTCGGGTAACATCTATTTGGGCTACGCTTCTTGCGACAATTCGGGAGAGCCTCAAGAGCCCACAAACCTTACGGGCGGCGTGATTGGAAATTATTCGAGGGGAACTGGCGGAGGAATTTGGGTTGGCGGAAAAGTCTATATGGCCAGCGGAAAAATCTCCGACAACAAGGGCGCGTCTAGCGGCGGCGGCGTTTATTTGTCAGACAGCGGCCAGATGAGCCTTGCTGGAGGCTCCGTTTTGCAAAACGCCGCGGCAAATGGCGGCGGGATTTATATTGACTATATGACGAGTCCAATCAGCAGAGAGGGAACTTTTGCCGCAAGCGCCGGAGAGATAAAAGGCAACGTGGCGACAAGCGATGGCGGCGCGGTTTACAACAATATGGCAAACTTTAAGATGCGCGGAACGGCCAGCATTCCCTGTGACGGCGAAAAGAAAAACGACGTTTATCTTGCGGGCGGTTCTACAATCCAGCTTACGCACGCGATTGACGCAAGCGTCACTACCGCGGCAAAAATAACCGTGCCTTCCGGCGACTGGACGCGCGGAAAGCAAGTTTTGTCAGAATCCAGCGGCGGCATAGTGGCGGGAAGCGCCGGCAAATTTGCGACCACAGACGACGACTTTAAGGTGCAAACAAAAACTGGCGACACAAGCCAGGGCGTTCTCTACGCGCCGATTATCGTTGCCCAGCCCGCCACGCCGATTCCCGCAGCCCAGCAGCGCGGAACAAACTCAAAGCCTTACTCGACTGTGCAAAGCGCCGTGGACGCCTTGAACTCCGAAAACGACACCATCACTGTTGTTGGAACGGTCACAGGCCACCAGACCATCAGCTCTCCAAGCAAAAGCTTTACGCTGGAAGGCGAGGCTTCGGGAACGCTAAACGGCGGCGGCTCCGGCTCTCCTGGAACGACGCTCAAAGTGAACGCGGGCGATAAGACAATCACAATCACAAACCTTAAGGTTACAGGCGGTTATGTCAATGTAGCTGCGAACACTAGCGGCGGCGGAATAAATCTTATATCTGGAACCGTCTGCCTTGCAAGCGGCGCGCAAGTTACAGGAAACTATAGCTTTGGTTGGGCAGGCGGCGTGGCTGTAAACGGTGGCGCCACCCTCTGCATGTACGGCAACGCTGTTGTCGGAAACAACAACGGCTCCCTTCCCGCTGACATAGAAAACGACTCCGGCATTGCCACTGCCTTGGCCGCAGGCGCCAATGTTTCGACGATAGGCGCCGGAATCCATGTCGAGTTGAACGGCAAGGCTTACCTTGGCTACACTGGAGCGGATGTCGTGGCCACCGGCACGAATAAATGGACAGGCGGCGTTTGCGGAAACTATGCGTATAAATCGTCTGAAGTTCCGGCTGGTATCGCGGGGGGCGAACTTTCTGGCGGCAAGGGCGGCGGATTGCATAATGATTCTGGACTATTAAAAATCGCGGACGGAAATGTGTCCTATAACAAGGCTCAGCTTTGTTGCGGCGGAGTGTGGAGCGACTGTGGTAATGAAGCCGGCCAAGGCCTTTTTATTAGCGGCGGAACAATCAAAGGAAATTTTTCCGCCGCGGCGGCCGGCCAAGGAACTGGCTGCGGCGTTGAAAGCGTCGGCCTTTTTGAAATGACCGGCGGAACGATAAAAGAAAACAGCTTTAAAAACGACAACAAGGGCGGCGGCGTTTATGCCAGCGGAACGTTCAAAATGTCCGGAACCGCAAGCATCCCTTATGACTCCAGTACAGGACTAAAAGGAAACTGCGTTTACCTTAATGGCGTGGACTCTCAAGGCGCAATCACCGTTGATTCAGACTTTGCCTCGACCGCTCCCCAAACCGTCGCTTGGATACAGCCCGTCCAATGGAGGCGCGGCGCGACGGTTTTGAAAGGCGACAAAGCCGGCGCCAATGTAGGCAAGTTCAAGACGATAGATGAAGAATTTAGCGTCATATCTAACGATTCTTGCGGCAAGCTTGACGCGGACTTTTGGGTGGCGGGAACAAGCCCTGCCGTTAGCGGCGGCTCGGCCGGCGACGACACAAATGGCCGCGGCACAAAGAAAAAGCCTTACGCCACGATTCAAAAAGCCGCCTCGCAAACATGGAAGGCCGCCGAGACCACAATCAACGTCAGCGGAACTTTGACAGCCACCTCAGACGGAACTGGCGAAGGCAAGGGCAACTTGCAAAACATTCCCGCCAGCGGCGTGACGGCAACTTCAATCAAGCTTGCGGGAACCAGCAGCGCCACAATCAACGGCGGCGGCAAGGGCAGCGCGCTCACCGTGAACGGAAACGACGTCACAATCACAAACATAAAAATTACAGGCGGAAGCGCCGCAAACGGCGCAGGAATCAACGTCGCGGCGGGAACGGTAAAGCTTGGCGACGGCGCCACGGTAACCGGCAACGTCGCTTCCGCAAACGGCGGCGGCGTTTATGTAGGAAGTTCCGGAAAGCTCTTTATATACGGCAAAGCGTTGATAGGCGACAGCTCAACTTCCACAACGATTGCCGCGGACGGAACCTCTCCGGGCTCAACTACCTTTGCCAACAAGGCCGCTCTTGGCGGCGGAATATACAACGACGGAGCCTTGTATATTGGTTACAGCGGAATGTCCGGCTCCAACCCTGTGGCCTCTCCGATTGATGTTACCGCAAATTCCACCCAAGGCTATGGAATCCGCAGAAACTTAGCCGAATCCGGCGCGGGCATTTACCAAAACAGCGCTGCCGAAGTAAAAGTCGCTTCCGGAAAAATATCCTTTAACAGAGCGACAGAAAGCGGCGGCGCGATTTACATAGCCACAAGCGAAAAAGTCAATTTTGTGAGCGGCTCGACCGCCGCGATGGACAGCAACAGGGCCGCGACAAGCGGCGGCGCGGTATACATTGCGGGAACTTTAACCATTTTTGGCGGAACTGGCTATAACAACGAGGCGGCTCAAGGCGGCGCCATTTACCATGCCGGAGAATTAAATTTTTTTAAGGATGCCAATTTTTATAGCGCAACCAACGCCGTTGGAAAAAATGACATTTATATTTCTGGCAACAAAACCATCTGGTTGTCAGGCAAAGTAAATGGAGAATATGCAGCCACGCTTACTTTTGAAGACGGCAAGTGGACCCGAGGCAGAACAATTCTAAGTTCTGCCAATGCTTCGTATACCGCGGACTCCGCGGGCAAATTTAAAACCACAGACAGCGACTTTACGGTCGTACAAAAGGATTCTACGTCAAGCGGCGTTCTAAAAGCTGACATTTACGTTGCGGGCGCAAGCTCCCGCTATCACTGTCTGTCAACCGCGACGCCAAGCGACGCCGCCACAACGCGCGGCACGGCTTCCAATCCGTTCGCTTCGATTAAGGGCGCCATGTATGCCGTAAATGCCAATGCCACAACAATCACGGTTGACGGAGCTTTGAGCGCCGCTCAAACCATTGACGGAAAAAAATCCGACGGCAACGCGATTCCAGCTGCAGTGACGGCCATTACTGTCAAAGGCTACAAGAAAAGCTCTACCGATACAAGCGTCGCAAAGCTCGACGGAGCGAGCGCGGCGAACACAACCATGCTCACAGTGAACGCGAGCGGTCTTGCCGTTACAATCCAAGACCTCACGATTACAGGCGGCAACAACGCAACAGGCGGCGGAATCAACCTCGCGGCGGGAACCGTAAACCTTGACTCAGGCGCCAAAGTCACCGCAAACAAGGCTGCAAGCGGCGGAAAAGGAGCGGGCGTTTACGTTGCAAGCGGCGCCACGCTCAACATAAAGACCGGCTCCGTGATTTCCAGCAACATTGCGGCCTCCGGCAACATAGAAGGCGGCGGCGTTTACAACGCGGGAACCGTCAATTTGCAGGGCGGAAGCCTTCACAAGAACGCAGCGAATTATGGCGGAGGAATTTACAATAAAGGAGCGCTTTCAATAACTTCTGGAACTATTGGCGGCTCAACTAACGCAAACTCCGCCGCGGACTCTGGCGGCGGAATCTATTCTGATGTTGACGCAACGTCATTTGCCATGTCCGGCGGAACTGTGTCATATAACACAATTACAGGAACCCATACTTCGTTCCAGCATGGAGGCGGCGGTCTTTACATTGCAAGCGCAGGCTCGATTACAGGCGGTACCATACAAAACAACAACGCGACAAATTCTTACGGCGGCGGCATTTATTGCGGCTCGTCAGACGGATTGGCAATAAGCGGCGGAACAATCAGCTCCAATTCGGCCAAATACGGCGGCGGAGTTTACCACGAATGTGGATTGGCGGTAAGCGGCGGAACCTTTAGCGGCAATACGGCCGGTACCGGCGGAGGAGCCATTTACGCTTATGGAACTTTTAATGTAAGCGGCGACGCTCTTATTTACACAGCAAGCGACGCAGTAAAAACAAACGACGTTTATCTTGACGGAACAGAAAAGCCAACAATTTACATTGCTTCAACCCCAAATAAAACAACAGTCGCTTCCATTACATTGCCAGACTATAAACGAGGAACAAACATTCTTAGCGCGCCAAAAACCGGCGTAACATTAAATGCCACTCTTTATTCAAAATTTAAATTGACAAAAGACGACGCCGGCTGGAATAGAGACAGCAAGACTGGCACCGATTACAAATTTGTTTACATCACTTCGCCGATTTATGTTGTAGGAACTTCCGCTTCCAGCTCTTCAAGGCCTGACGCAACATGGGGCTATGGCCAGACAACTGGCGCCAACGGAACCAAGACAAGCCCTTACGCGACAATCGAGGCGGCGCTTGGATGCTCCGACTTGTCTTATACAAGCAACACGATTACAGTCGCGGGAACGCTCAAAGGCGCGCAGACTACGGGAGCCTCAGTGTCCGCAAGCTCGGTCACAATAAAAGGCTATGACACAAGCGCCGCGATAAACGGCAACGCAAGCGGATCCGCGCTCACAATCGCCTCCGCAAAGACGTTCACAATCCAGCAGCTGCAAATTACAAACGGAAAAGCCGACGCAGGCGGCGGAATCAACATCACGGCGGCCGCAACCGTAAACCTTGACTCAGGCGCCAAAGTTTACAGCAACAAGGCAACCAGCGGCGGAACAGGCGCGGGCGTGTATGTAAAGAGCGGCGCGACGCTTTACATAAAGGATGGCTCGGCAATTTACAGCAACGCCGCTTATAGCGGAGACATCAACGGCGCCGGCGTTTACAATGCTGGAACAGTAAGTATGTCTGGCGGAAGCGTCTTCAGCAATACCGCAAAGCAGGGCGGCGGAATTTACAACGCAGGAGCGCTGACCATGTCCGGCGGAACAATTGGCGGCAGCGATGCGAATAAAAACAAGGCTGTAACAGGCGGCGGCGTTTACAATTACTCAAGCAAGACTTTTACACTGTCTGGCGGAGCTATTTCTTATAACTTGGCGGAAAACAGCGCCGATAACGGATCTGCGGAAGGCGGAGGAATATATAACAGCGGATACCTTAACATTACCGGCGCCGCGTCAATTAGTTACAATACCGCTAAAGAAACCAGCACTGGAAAATGCTACGCAAGCGGCGGCGGCATATATAGCAATTACAATTTAGCTATTTCTGGCGGCATGACGATGGGCGGCAACAAAACGGATGTGCCTTACACAACTTCATCCTTTTCAAAATCACGCGGCGGAGCTATATACAATGGCAACACCTTCACTATGTCTGCGGGAACCATTGGAGACGTCAGCGCGCCTAACATTGCTGCAGGCAATTCTGGAGCAGTGTTAGGTGGCGGAATTTATATCATTAATTCCTCGCTGACCATGTCCGGCGGAACAATTGGCGACGGCTCAAAGGAGGCTTCGGCGTCATCGTCATCAGGTTCTTTTGCCAACAAGGCTGAGTACGGAGGCGGAATTTACGCCGACACAAGTTCAAGCTTCACAATTAATAAGTCCAGCTGCAAAGTAAATTACAACTACGCTTCCGAGAACGGCGGGGGCATTTATTGGAACGGCTCAACTTTGAACGCGACAAACGGAAACATTTCTTATAATGCCTCAGGCGCGGGCGGCGGCGGAATCTACTTTGCCGCTGACGCCAGTGTGTACCAAGCGGCATTTATAAAAAATAAATCATCTTCAAGCGGAGGCGCTTTTTACATTCCTGAAGGCGTAAAAGTAACTCTTAGCGGTCCGTCAACCTTTACAAGCAACACAGCTGCAGATTATGGCGGCGCCGTAAAAATATATAAAGGCACTCTAGAGATAAAAGGCGCCGCGACATTTACAAAAAATTCTGCGACTAGCTCTTGGGGCGGAGCCGTATATGTTGAGCGCGGAACGTTTACGATGTCCGCTGGAACTATTGGCGGCTCGTCTTCGTCCGACGCGAATACGGCTGGAGGAAATGGCGGCGCTGTAGGCGTTTACGCAGGCAGCACGTTTACCATGAGCGGTTCGGCTTATATTCCTTATGGCGACTCCGTAAAATCAAACGACGTGTTCTTGCAGGGCGGCGCAAATTTGACGATTGGGCTTGGTTCTTCTCTTACAAATCATGCTTCTACCAATCAAGTTGGCGTGACTTTAGGAGCGAGCCCTTGGACTACTGGAACTAAGGTTTTGTCAGGCGGAACTGAATCTGACGCTTATGCTTACACAAAGCTGCATTATCAGAAATTTATGCTGACAAACAGCTCTGGTTATTACATTGATGAATATGGACAATTCACAGCGGGCTATTTTGTAACGGCCGCAAACCTGGCTCAAACCATACTGAATTTGCCGAGCAGTACAAGTAGATTAAACGTTGTTTGTTCTAGTGGAAGCATTAGTGATTGGAGTTCAATTCAAAGCGCGCTTAAAAGCACCAGCGCGTCTAAAGTTTTGCTTGACCTTTCAAAGTCAAGCATTACAAGTGTTCCGGCAAAAGCGTTCCAAGGTTGTACAAAATTATATCAATGCTATCTTTCTGACGATGTAACTTCTATTGGCGATTACGCCTTTGACGGATGTACAAATATAATCGGAATCCAAAAAAGCGGCGCCTTTTATGGCGTTAATGGAGTTAAAACCGTAGGCAAATACGCTTTCCGTAATTGCGGCAGTTTGACCTCATCAAATTTTGCCTTGTTTGGAGTGACCACGTTTTATACGAATTCCTTCGAAGGCGTCAATATAACAGATCTTGGCGTAACCGGAAGCGGCCAAACAAATAGTAAGTTTAATGTATATAACGGAACCAGTTATAGCACTTATGTTACGACAACAAGCGCTTCATACGATTTCAATCTGCCGGCAATGAGAACTAATTATCCTGACCATAAATTTACAAGAGGATATTAGCGGCCAGTGGCGGACTGGGCTGGCTGGGCGGCGAGCTGCTCTTTTAGGGCGAGAACTTCGTCTAGGGGCAGGCCTTGTGCTTGCGCGATTTGCTCCGGTGTCAGAACTTTCATTCTTAGCAAGTTTGTCGCGGCTTCCACTGCTTTTTGCTGGGCGCCTTCGGCAAGGCCTTCCTTGCGCCCCTTGGCCCGCATGCAGGCCATCTCTCTGTCCCATTCCATAAACTGCTGCCTCCATTGCGTGTTGCGCTTGGCGTTCTCGACTAGGCCTCCCACGCGCTTGGTAAAGTCGTCGCTGCTTGAGTTGTTTCGCCGCGACCTGCGGTCGCTGCCGAGGATTTATGCTGGAGTGTCGGCGAGCGCTTCCAGCACTTTGTCCAGAGGAGCGCCCGCGTCTTGCGCGGCAGTTTCTGGTGTGGCGTTGTATTTGCGGACAAGCATAACAGCGTCTTCCACGGCCTTTTGCTGGGCGCCCTGTTGCAGGCCTTCGTCGTAGCCGTCCTCGCGCATGTCGCGTTTGAATTGCTCCATGTCAAATTCAGTCAAAATCATGCCAATAACCTCCGCCTTTTGCCGCTCGAAAAAGCCGTTCAGCAGTTTTTCTTTTGTCGCCCAATTCACGGCTTCCGTGACGCTCTCCGCTGTGGGCGAGCCGCCCTTGGAGCATTCACGAACCTTGGCGATGAACCTGGCGTAATCATACAATGATTTGCAACTTTTGTGAATACCACCAAGCCTGTCTTCGTTTATGTTTACGACGGTGGCCGTCCATTCAAAGTCGCCGCTATCGTCAGGGCTGATGAACGCTTCCGACAGCCGCATCTTGAACAAGTCCGGCATGTCGCCCTTTCCGTTGTAAAAGACAAAGAAGCGCGGTTTTGGAATCTTGACTAAACGGCTTCCCAAAATGTTCTTTGGCGGCGTCTTTTTTTCCGCCAAGTATTTTTGGTACAGCTGGGCGAAGTAGAAAAAGCCTCGCAGGGGCATATTGGGATTAAAGGTCGATTGTTGTTCATACAAACACATCTGGTCGTCAACCAAAAAAGAAATGTCGTTGCGCATGGTGATGTAGATGACGTTCTCGATTGTGTTTACCTGCAGCTCGTCCGGGTCGGTGAAGTCCGTGCCGTTGAGCGCGTTGTAAAGCTCAAGCCGCCATCTCTTGCTTTCCTCGGTGTCGCGCCCAAAAATCGCTTTGAACAATCTGTCCTTGTACTCCCGCTGGGTAGTTGGCTGTGATTCCATAGGATCCTCCGAATAAGTTTTGTATGACTATATCATTGACCTGTTTGCGCTTTTTTTGGCCTTTTTTGGGAGAAAAATGAATTTATTTTTGAAGAATTTTTACGGAATGCTTGTCAAAAGTTGAGGGCGGGGTGGTTGGTTGGCCGGTAACGGTCGGCTAACGGCGGGGATTTTTTGCAAGCCAAAGATTTGGGGCGGTTGGTCAAACAATAATGGGTAGGCTGCCGTTCGCGCAGGATGACAAGACCTGAAAGGGGCGGCGCTTTGACAGGCCGCCCCTGTGTTTTTGTTGTTCGGCCGTGCCATTGCAGGGCTGGCCCCGGCAATTTTTTGTCCAATGGTTTGCGGCGCTAGGCCTGCACAGGGGCGGGTTGGGCGGCGACGATTTCCTTAACTTGCTCAACTGTCATTTTAAGCGACTTTGCGATTGTCTCCAAAGAAACGCCGTTGGCGTAAAAACTTCGCGCGTCTTCCAAGGCCTTGTCTTCGCGGCCCTCGCGATAGGCGTAGTCGTGGGCGCATTTTTCGTAAGTTTCTTGATTGAATTCCGCCAAAATCATGCCAATAACCTCCGCCTTTTGCCGCTCAAAGAATCCTTCAAGCAAATCTTCTTCTATCGCCCAATCTACCGCAGTCTCGACGTCCTCGTATTTGGGCTCCTTGCCTTTTACGCATTCGCGAACCTTCGCGATGAACTTGGCATAATCATACAATGATTTGCAATTTTTGTGAATACCTGTAAGACGGTCTTCGTTGATGTTTATGACGGTCGCCGTCCACTCAAAGTCTCCGCTGTTGTCGGGCGTCAGGAATGACTCCGAAAGCCTCATCTTGAAAAAGTCGTCCTTGTCGGTCTTTCCGTTGTAAAAGACAAAGAAGCGCGGCGTTGGAATTTTAATCTTGGAGCTTATGTTTATGTTGATTTTGTTGGTCATCAAATGTTTTTGGTACAGCTGGGCAAAGTAGAAAAAGCCGCGCAAGGGCATATTCTGGTTGAATGTGCTCTGCTGCTCGTAGAGGATCATTTGGTCGTCAACCCAAAACGATATGTCGTTCTTCATGTTGATGTAGATGACGTTCTCAATGGTGTTGACCTTTAGCTCGTCGGGGTCGGTCAGGTTCGTGCCGTTTAACGCGTTGTAAAGCTCAAGTCGCCAGCGTTTGCTTTCCTCCGTGTTGCGGCCAAAAACAGCCTTGAAAAGGCGGTCCTTGTGCTCCCGCTGAAATTTAGATTTGCCTTTGTTTTTTCTTCTCTTTTTTGCCATAGTTTGGCCTCCATAAAATTTATTCAACGGAAAATTTTCCGTCCGTATATATCATTGACCTGTTTGCGTTTTTTTTGGCCTTTTTTGGGAGGAAAATGAATTTATTTTTGAAAAATTTTTACGGAATGCTTGTCTAAAGTTTGGGGTGGGCGGTTGGTCAAACGATAATGGGGAGGCTGCCGTCCGCGCGGGATGGCAAGACCTAGAAGGGGCGGCAAACAGGCCGCCCCTGTGTTTGTTGTTCAGCCGTGCCATTGCAGGGCTGGCTCCGGCAATTTTTTGTCCAATGGTTTGCGGCGCTAGGCCTGCAGCGTGGTCAACTCGTGACTTTTGGTCACAAGGCCATAATTGTTATTTCGAGTTGTTTAGCCGCGACCTGCGGTCGCTGCCGAGAGTTTATGCTGGAGAGACGGCGAGTTGTTCCGCGAGTTCCTGCACTTGCTCCAGCGGAAGGCCAGTGCCTTGCGCGATTTGCTCCGGTGTCAGAACTTTCATTCTTAGCAAGTTTGTCGCGGCTTCCACTGCTTTTTGCTGGGCGCCTTCTTCAAGTCCTTCTTGCAGTCCCTGCTGATGTCCTTCCACATAGCCGTCCTCGCGGCAAGTCTGCATGAATTGCTGTTCGTTATATTCCGTCAAAATCAAATCGATTACCTCCGCCCTCTGCCGCTTAAAAAAGCCGTCCAAAAGGTTCTCTCGTATGGCCCAGTCCACGGCTTCCGCGACTTGCCTCTCCGTGGGCGCGCCGTCTTTGGCGCATTCGCGAACCCTTGCGATGAACTTTGCGTAATCATACAATGATTTGCAATTTTTGTGAATACCTTTGAGCCGGTCTTCGTTGATGTTTATGACGGTCGCAGTCCACTCATAGTCGCCAGTCTTGTCCGGCGTTATGAAGGCGTCCGACAGCCTGAACTTTGCCATGTCGGGCAATTCCTTGTTACCGTTGTAAAACACAAAGAAGCGCGGCGTTGGAATTTTCACCAGCCTGCTTGACAAGATGTTTTTTGGCGCGGTTTCGCTTGTAGTTTCCTTTGTGTTTTCCTTTTTGACCAAATGCTTGTGGTACAGCTGGGCAAAGTAGAAAAAGCCGCGCAGGGGCATGTTTGGGTTAAAGGTCGATTGCTGCTCATACAAGCACATCTGGTCGTCAACTAAAAAAGAAATGTCGTTGTGCATAGTGATGTAGATGACGTTCTCAATTGTGTTGACCTGCAGCTCGTCGGGGTCGGTGAAGTTCGTTCCGTTGAGCGCGTTGTAAAGTTCCAGACGCCATCGCTTGCTCTCGTCCGTGTCGCGCCCGAAGATTGCTTTGAACAATCTGTCCTTGTACTCCCGCTGGGTAGTTGGTTGTGATTCCATAGGATCCTCCGAATAAGTTTTGTATGACTATATCATTGACCTGTTTGCGCTTTTTTTGGCCTTTTTTGGGAAAAAAATGAAATTTTTTTTAAAGAATTTTTACGGAATGCTTGTCAAAAGTTTGGGGTGGTTGGCTGGCCGATAACGGTCGGCTAACGATTGAGATTTTTTGCAAGACTAAGATTTGGGGCGGTTGGTCAAACGATAATGGGTAGGCTGCCGTCCGCGCGTGATGGCAAGACCTAGAAGGGGCGGCGAACAGGCCGCCCCTTTTTTTTTGTTGTTCAGCCGTGCCATTGCAGGGCTTGTCCCGGCATTTTTTTGTCCAATGGTTTGCGGCGTTAGGCTTGCGCTGGGGCGGGCTGGGCGGCGAGCGCTTCCAGCACTTTGTCCAGTGGGGCGCCAGCGTCTTGAGCCGCTGCTTCTGGAGTAGCTTTGTATTTTTTGACAATCATAACAGCGTCCTCAATGGCCTTTTGCTGGGCGCCTTGTTGCATGCCCTGCTCAATGCCCTTTTCTACGGCAGCTGCCCTATCGGCGTAGTAGTCTTCCCAAAATTTTTGCCGCGAGTTTTGGCGCCACCAGTTGGCTTCCTCTTCGCTCATGGTTTTCGCTATTATTTCGGCTTCCATAATTCCTTCCTCGCTTTGGGCTATTTTGTTTACGTAGTCGCGCTTGCTTTCGTCGTCGGCGTACGACAAGAACAAGCCCCATTTTTGCAGCGGCGTAAGCTTTTGAGCGGGCGTTCCGACCAGTTTTCTGATTGTCAGCAGGTCGATGAAAATAACGTTGAGCCGCCCGGCAAGCTCGCCGCCGTGCTGGTCTCTCATAGTGTACCACAACATT
>JAFZLA010000019.1 GCA_017551705.1 Treponema sp. | reverse complement strand
GTAAGCTCGATGAAAACAGCGGGCGAGGGCGGCCCTTGGGGTATGGCGATTTTGGCCGCCTTTGCCGCGGACAACAAAGGCATGAGCCTTAGCGACTATTTGAACAAAGAAGTTTTCGCGCGCGCCGAAATCACAAAGACCGAGCCCGACGCGGCCGACGTCAAAGGCTTTGACGAGTTCTTTGCCAACTACAAAAAAGGCCTGGCCGTTGAACGCGCCGCGGTCGAGAGCTTGGAATAAGGAGATAATTTTATATGTCAGCGTATCAGTCATTAAAAGAAGCGGCCTACGAGGCCAACATGCAAATCCCCGCGCAGCATTTGGCGCTTTACACTTGGGGCAACGTCAGCGCCTTTGACAAGGACAAGGGCGTTTTTGCCATAAAGCCGTCTGGAGTTCCTTACGAAAAGCTTACGCCCGACAGCATGGTGGTTCTTGACCTTGAAGGCGCGCGGGTAGAAGGAAACCTTAATCCGTCCAGCGACACGCCGACCCACATCGTTTTGTACAAGGAGTTTGCCGTCAAGCAAGGAGCCTCTATCGGCGGAATCATTCACACGCATTCGACGGCGGCGGTCTCGTGGGCGCAGGCGTTGAAGTCCGTTCCGCTTTTTGGAACGACGCACGCCGACCACATTCAAACCGCCGTTCCATGCACGCCCTACCTTAGCAAGGAGATGGTGGAGCGCGACTACGAGCGCGAGACAGGCAACGCGATTGTCGACCACTTTGCCGGCCTTAAGCTCAATCCTTCCGAAGTGACGATGGTTTTGGTCGGCGGCCACGGCCCCTTTGCTTGGGGAAGCGACGCGCAAAAAGCCGTCTACAACGCCGCCGTCTTGGAAGAAGTTTGCAAAATGGCGCTCAACACTCTTGCCATAAATCCCGCAGCCCAACCGCTCCCTGATTACATAATCAAAAAGCATTACGAGCGCAAGCACGGACCAAATGCGTATTATGGACAAAAGGGTTGATTAAAAAAATGTGAGCGCAAAAAGTTGCCCCGCCAAAATCGGCGGGGCTTTTTTGTTTGACTAAAAGTTTTTGTACTGCCCTTACTTTACCGCGGGCCGGTATTGCATGCGGGCGTAGCGGCTGTTGCGTTCCGAGGGAATCTTTTGCAAGTCAAAGTCGTCCTTGAGGTAGGCGATGATGTCGGAAAGTTTTTTAAAGCCGTAGTCGAGGGTGTCAAAGCCCGGGTCTTGGCGCTTAAAGAAGTTGCCCGCGGCGCTTACGTCGGCCCAGCCGTCTTCGTTTGCGTACTTTTCGTAGGCGTTTGAAAGCAGCTTGAAGATTTTGCGGAACTGGCGGTCGGTCATTTTGTCGCCGGGCGATTTTTTAAAGAAGGCGCTTCGGACTTTTGAAACCTTGTGAACTTTTTGCTTGGCTTCCTCAAGCGGCTCTGCAATTTTTTCGGCGTCTTCGTCATCGTCGTCTTCGTTTAGGTTTTCGATGTAGATAAAGTCGTCGCAGGCGTTTACAAAAGACGGCGGAGTCTTTTTTTGGCCAACGCCAAAAACGTAAATCTGGCTTTCGCGCAAGCGGGTTGCGAGTTTTGTAAAGTCACTGTCGCTGGTCACCAGCGCGATCGAATCGTATTTGTCAGTGTAGAGCAAGTCCATCGCGTCGATTATCATAGCCGAGTCGCTGGAATTTTTCCCCTGCGTGTAGGCGAATTGTTGGATGGGGATTATCGCGTTGTCGTTGAGTTCCTTTTTCCAGCGCTTGAGCGTGTCCAAAGAAAAGTCTCCGTAAGCGCGCTTTGTTATTATGTGGCCGTGGACCGCGATCTCTTGCAAAATCACCTTGAGCTTTTTGCACGGAGTGTTGTCCGCGTCAATCAATACCGCTATGCTTTTTTCGCTTGTTTCCATTTGTTCCTCCAAGGGGGAGTTGTTCTGTCGCTAAGTATACCAAAAAGGGAGCGGCAATTCAACGGTCGCCCCCGCTTGCCCCCGATTTTGCTTTATGCTAGAATGGCCGCGAGGTTTTTTATGAAGAAATTTGAAGGTTACGAAAAGGGCGTGGATTTTGGCGGCTGGCTTTCGCAGTGCTCGGAATACACGGACGAGCATTACAAGACGTTTATTGTAGAAAAAGATTTTGAGGTTGCCGCCTCTTGGGGAATCGACCATATCCGTCTGCCCGTTGACTGGCAGGTTTTTCAGCGCGAGGACGGCTCGTTTATTGAAAGCGGTTTTGGATACGTTGACAAGGCGATTGACTGGGCCAAAAAATACAAGCTTAACATGATTTTGGACTTGCACAAGACGCTGGGCTATTCCTTTGACGAGGACGAAGAAAAGAACAATTTTTTTGCCAACGAAAAGCTTCACCAGCATTTTTACGCCTTGTGGGAAGAGTTTTCCAAGCGCTACGTCAAGTTTGAGGACAGGCTTTCTTTTGAACTTTTGAACGAAGTTACAAGCCCTTCCTACAGTTCCGCATGGAACAAAATTTCGGCAAACGCGATTAAAATTATTCGCAAGTATTCTCCGACAATAAAAATTTTGGTTGGCGGCTATTGGAACAATTCAATCGACGCGCTAAAAGATTTGGCCGCGCCCGCCGACCAAAACATCGTCTACAACTTTCACTGCTACGACCCGCTTATGTTCACCCATCAGGGCGCGACTTGGATTAAGGGAATTCCCGCCGACCAAAGGCTTGGCTATCCCACGACTTATAAGGAGCACAACGACGCGGCGCGGTCTCTTGGCTTCCCCGATTTTGCAAATCAAATCGATGACGAGTCAAAAACTTACGACGAGGACTTTTTTGTCCAAAAGTGGCAGGCCGGCTTAAAGGTTTGCCAGGAGCGCGATGTCGCCCTTTACTGCGGCGAGTACGGCGTAATCGACCGCGCGACTCCAGAGCAGACGCTTGCTTGGTACAAGGACATCAACGCCGCCTTTAAAAAATGCGGATTGGGCCGCGCCGCCTGGAACTACAAGCTTATGGACTTTGGCCTAAGCGACGACCGCATGAAAGGCGTGATTAAGGAATTGATTAAGTATTTGTGAATGTGAACAAGATTTACGCGCCGCAATGGCGCTGATTGTAATTCTCGCGCAAGAGGCTGCCCAAAAAAGGGCGGCCTTTTTTTATAATCTAAAACTATTGCGCGCGATAAAAAATAAATATTTGACATTGCATTTGAATAAAACTACACTTCCAAAAAATTGGAGGTATTATATGAAAAAGATTCGAGCGATTGATTTGATTCTTTTTGTTTTCGCGCTTGTCCTTGGTATTGGAACGGCTTTGCTCTTCCATGCTTGCGGGCCAAAGAGCGACGGTTCCTGGATGCTCTGCCACTGGGCAGAGCGTGTTGTCCTTTTATTGAGCGGCTTTGCAATTGTACTTGCCGCGCTAAAAGTTTTTGCAGCCAACGAAGGCGTAAAGCTTGGATTGGTCGCGGCTATTTTTCTTGCCGCGCTTTCCGCAGCTTTTGTTCCTGGAAATTTGATTCCGCTTTGCAAAATGGCTGGAATGGAATGCCGCTCAATTTTTCAGCCGGCGGTTTTATCCATAAGTCTTTTGCTTGCGGCGCTTTCCTTGTTTGACGGCTTTTTGCTCTTCCGAACGGTTTATAACAAAAAAGGGTGGTTATAGTCTTTTCTTATTACTGGCAATGTTTATTTAGTATTAGACATCAATAAAAGTATTTGCTATAGTTCGCACATAAAAATAAATCGTCAGTTGACTAAAAACATTAGAGACTGGTTCCATCGCGCTTTTGGAATCAGTCTCTAAATTTTTAAGGAGGATGGCTTTGAAAAAAAATAACTTTTTTGACAACAATCAAAGTGTTGCCATTCTCCAACACGGAGAGGCTAAGCCGCTTACAACCGCGCGCCTTGCTTTTGAAAACATTAGACGCAAGCCTTTTAGAAGCGCGTCTTTGTCAGCCGTCGCTGCCCTTGTTGCGTTCACGCTGTTCGCTTGCGGCATTCTTTCGTTCAGCATGAGGAACGGACTGGGGTCGTTGGAAGCAAGGCTTGGCGCGGATTTGATTGTGGTGCCGGTCGGCTATGACAAAGGAATTGAAGGACTTTTGCTAAAAGGCGAGCCGGCGTATTTTTATTTTGACAAATCGGTAGAAGAAAAAATAAAGGGAGTGGAGGGCGTTAAAGAAGTTTCGGCTCAATTTTTTCTTACATCGTTGAACCAAGATTGCTGCGCCGTTCCGGTTCAGTTCATTGGTTTTGATCCTGCTACGGATTTTTCAATCCAGCCTTGGATTGCCAAGTCCTACAGCAAGAGTGTGGGAGACGGCGAGCTTGTGGTTGGTTGTGACATCGCTTCTAGCGGCGACCGCCAGCTGAAATTTTTTAACGAAAATTATTCAGTCGCGGCGCGGTTGGAAAAAACTGGCACTGGTCTTGACCAAGCAGTCTACGCCAACATGAACACGTTGCGCCGGCTGTTAGAAGGCGCCAAGCGACAGGGCTTGACGTTCATAAAAGAAATTGACGCGGATTCGTCAATTTCCAGCGTTCTGGTAAAATTGGAAGCCGGCTATACGGTGGAAGAGGTTACCCACAACATTCGCGCCTCTTTTGACGGCTTGCAAGTCATTCAGTCAAAGAGCATGATTGGAACAATCGCGGGCGGCCTAAAAGCTTTTTCCGCGTTCGCAAGCGTCTTGGCGTTTTTCTTTTTTGTTTCGGCCTTGCTGATGTTCGCGCTCGCCTTTTCTCTTTTGGCCAACGAGCGCAAAAGGGAATTTGCGGTTTGTAGGGCGCTTGGGGCTTCGTCCAAAAAATTGTCCGCCATTGTTTTGTCAGAGGCGTTTTTTGTTTGCGCGTTTGGCGGAGCGGTTGGAACGCTAGTTTCGGCAATCGTCGTCCTTCCGTTTGCGGCCTTGGTCGGAAGGTCGTTGCGGCTGCCGTGCCTGCTTCCCGGCGCTCCGCTTGTCATAGCGTTGGCTTTTGCGAGCCTTGCGCTTTCTTCCGCAATCGGGCCGCTTGCCGCAGTTTGGGAAGTTTCCAAACTCGCAGGCCGCGAGGTTTTTCTTGAGATTAAGGAGGGGGAATGATGGCGCGCCTGGAAGTAAAAAAAGTCAGCAAAGCGTACGAGCGCGACGGGCGCGGCTTTCTTGCGGTCAACCGGGCGAGCCTTGTTGTGCGCGCGGGCGAGTTTGCCAGCGTTGTGGGACAGTCTGGAAGCGGAAAAAGCTCTCTCCTGAATTTAATCGCGGGGCTTTTGCTTCCAAGTTCCGGAGAAATTTTTATAGACGGAAAAAACGCCGCGCTTATGAACGACCGTGAAGCCTCGATTTTTCGCAATTCCGTTATAGGCCACATTCCGCAAGGCTGGAGCCTTTTGCCTAACTTGACCGTTCTTGACAATGTCCGGCTTCCGTTTTATCTGGCAAAAAGGGACGGCAGCCCCGACGAGCGCGCCCAAAGTCTTTTGGCCGACTTGGGAATCGAAGCGCTGGCAAAGAGTTATCCAAGCGCCTTGTCTGGCGGAGAGGCAAAAAGGGTGGCTGTGGCGCGCGCTCTTGTCAACAAGCCGGCGCTTCTTCTTGCCGACGAGCCGACGGAAAATCTTGACCGCGACAACGCAAAGGCGATTGTGGCGCTTTTAAAGCGCGCGGCCAAAGAAGGAACTTCCGTTGTCATGGTGACGCATGACGAGCGCGCCGCAAAGGCCGCCGACACAAAGTATGTCATGGACGGCGGAAAGCTTGTCCAAAAAATATAAATTTTTAGAAGCAAGGAGGAATACTATGAAAGCTTCAAAAAAAATTCTTTTTGCGGTTTGCGCGCTGGCCGCGCTGTTCGCCGCGATTTCGTTGAGCTCGTGCTCAAAGTCAAAGAAAAGTTCCGGCACCTTTAAGTACGGAAAGATTAACATTCCGGGGTTGGACGGCGCTCTTTGCGGCGCTCCGATTTACATCGCGTATGAAAAAGGCTTCTTTGCGGAAGAGGGCTTTGACGTAAAATTGATTTCCGCCGACACGGAAACAAGAAAGATTGGCTTGAACAACGGAACGATTCCTATCGTAAACGGCGACTTCCAATTTTTCCCGTCAATCGAAGAGGGCGTACATGTAAAGGTTGTTGACGGACTTCACAATGGCTGCATTAAATTTGTTGTTAGGCCAGATTCCAACATAAAATCGGTAAAGGATTTGAAGGGAAAGAAAATCGGCGTTGACGAAATTGGCGGAACTCCGCACCAAGTGGCCAGCTTGTGGCTTGAGCAGGCCGGAATCTCCGCCTTGCAAAAGGACGGCCAAGTTTCGTTCCTGCCATTTGCTGACGGAAACCTTGAGCTTGAAGCGCTTTACAACGGCGAGCTTGACGTTGCGGCAATGTGGGATCCGCTTGGAAGCGTAGCCGAAAAAGCCGGAAAGGTTAGAGTCTTGTTCGACCTTTCTACCGACCCCGCTTTTAAAGGAAAGTATTGCTGCTTCCTTTACGCTTCTTCAAAGCTTGTTAATGAAAAGCCTGACGAGATTGCCGCGCTTTTGCGCGCGTATCAAAAGGCCCAGGACTGGATTAGCAAAAATCCCCAAGAGACTGTCGAAATAATAATCAGCGGAAAGTATTCCCAAATTGAAGACAAGGATCTTGCCGTCAAGCTTATCCAAAGCTACGAGTATCCATCGTTTGCCGACAGAAGCTCCAACAAGCAGAACGTTGAATCCGACGTAAAATACTTCGCGCAGGCGTTGTACGACATCGGATATCTAAAGAGCGAGCCAACGGCTTTTGCAAAAGAGATTTTTGCCAAAGTCGACGTGGACAAGCGCTAAGGGAAGGTTGGATTGATGAGCGCGGCTAACAACAAAAGTCTGTCATTCTATTTTGCGGTTTTCTTTTCCGTGATTGGGTTTGTCATCGCGATTGCGGCAAACGCGGTGGTTCCTCAGATTGCGACAGGCGTTATTATAGAAAATTACGACTTTTATGGGCTTGCGCTCAATATGAACGGCACGTATCGAATTGTCCTTGCCCTTATCGCGGCGTTCTATTTGGCGGAAGGAATTTTTTCCGCCTTTGACAAAGGGCGAAGAAAAAAATACCAAAAGCGGGCGGCCTTCCGTTTTGCGGCGGGCCTGGCCTTGCTTTTGTGGGACTTGCTTGGAACCAAGCTTTTGCTTTTGCCGCAGCCGTTTTTCCCAGGTCCTGCCGGAATTGTACGCGCTTTTTTGATTGAAAGCGACTATATATTGCAGAACACTTTGTATTCGCTCAGGCTTTTCTTTTTTGGATTTGCGATTGGCGTTGTCTTTGGAATTGGAACTGGCGTCTTGATCGGCTGGTTTCCAAAAGTTTATTACTGGGTTTCGCCGGTCTTGAATGTGAGCGGCGTCATTCCTGCGGTCGCGTGGATGCCCTTTGCATTGACGCTGTTTCCAACGCCGTTCGCCGCGGCCGTTTTTCTAATCGTCATAAGCGTTTGGTTTCCTGTCGCATCGCTCGCCGCTTCGGGCGTGCAAAGCGCTCCTAAGGCGCTTTTTGAAGTGGCCCGCACTTTGGGAGCGAGGACTCCGGGGCTTTTGTTTTTTGTTGCCATCCCCCACGCGATGCCGCAAATTTTTACCGGCATAAACACGGCCAGCGCCTTTGCGTTCACAACGCTTGTAATGGCCGAGATGATGGGGCAGCCTGGCGGCTTGGGATATTACATAAACGCTTCAAAAGTTTGGAGCGCGTATTACAAGGTTTTTGCTGCGATTATCGTCATGGCGATTTTGTTCAGCTTGATTTCCGCTTTGATAAAACTTGTTGAGGCAAGAGTCTTGCGCTGGCAAAAGGGGCTTTTAAAATGAGCGAATCTATTTTGGAAATAAAGAGCGTGAACAGAACATACAAGGACGAAGACGCTGTTGTCAATGTCCTGAGCGACGTCAACTTGACAGTCAATAGGGGAGAGTTGGTTTCCATAATCGGCTTGTCCGGCTGCGGAAAGACAACGCTTTTGCGCCTTATCGCGGGTCTCGACAAGCCGCAATCCGGCGAGCTTCTTTTGAACGGCGAGCGCATAACAAAGCCGTCGCCGTCGAGAGGATATGTTTTTCAAAAGGAAGGGCTTTTTCAATGGCTTACCGTCGAGCAAAACATCGCGTTTGGCCTCAAGGCGCGGCGCGTTTACCGCGAGAACAAAGACAAGGTAAAGAAATTTATTTCTTTGATAGGTCTTGACGGTTTTGAAAAGTCTTATCCGCACCAGATAAGCGGCGGAATGGCGCAGAGGGTTGCGATCGCCCGCGCGCTGATCAACGATCCGGACTTGCTTTTGCTGGACGAGCCGATGGGAGCCTTGGACTCGTTCACTCGCGCGGACATACAGGACAAGCTTCTTGAAATAAAAAAGAAGGAAAACGTCACTATGATTTTGGTGACCCACGACATTGACGAGGCTATTTATCTTTCGGACAGAATCATAATCATGACTCCGCGTCCTGGAAGGATAAGCGAAATTTTAAACGTGAGCTTTCCGCATCCAAGACACAGAGGCGGAACGGAATTCCTTGCGGCGCGACGGAACATTTTGGAAAAATTCCATCTGGCCACGGCGCTGCCTGATCCAGAATATCAAATATAAAAGGAGCGCTTATGGCAGTTGAAGAAAAACTTAAAGATGAAAAAAATATTGACAGCGCGTTGCAGGAGGCAAAAAAAATCATCGCGCAAATAAAATACGGCTCAGTGACTCTTGTCGTTCAAGATGGAACGGTTGTTCAAATTGAGAGGCAGGAAAAACTTAGACTAAAATAAATAAAAAAAGGAGAACATTATGGCGGACTTTGACACATTGAGGATTCGGGCTGGCTACAATTCAGCGGAGAACAATTGGGCGGTTCAGACTCCAATTTATCAAACAACATCCTTTGATTTGGGAAGCGTTGGACGCGCCAAGGCTTTGTGGGCGATGGAGGAGTTCGGCGGCATTTATACGCGCGTGGGAAATCCTACTGTCGCGGCGCTTGAAAACCGAGTGGCCGCCCTTGACGGAGCCCACGGCGCGGTGGCCTTGTCGTCGGGCATGGCCGCGATTTCTTACGTCGTGCTTGCGCTTACGGAGGGTGGCGGAAACATAGTCGCTCCTCGCGCGCTTTACGGCGGAAGCGAAGATTCGTTCTCGCACTTTTTTTCGCGCTTTGGCTCGAACATAAAATTTGTAAAGGATAGATTTGACATAAATTCCTACAAGGCGGAAATTGACGAAAAAACGCGCGGAATTTACATTGAGACGATTTCCAATCCAAACGCGGAGCTTTACGACTACGAAGCCTTGGCCGACTTGGCGCATAAAAACGGAATTCCTTTGATTGTTGACAATACTGTGGCAACTCCGTACTTGTTCAATCCCTTTGAGCATGGAGCCGACATAACGATTTATTCCGCGACAAAGGGGCTGGGCGGCCACGGAAACATCATCGCCGGTTTGGTTTTGGAAAGCGGAAAATTCAATTACAGCAAGGAAAAGTTCCCGCAATTTTACGAAAAGTCTTACAAGATTAGAGACATAAAAGGCAACAGCCGCTCGCCGATAGACATTGACCCGCAGGGGCCGCTTTTGATTCATTTGCGCGCGTTCTATTTGGAATTTATTGGCGCGGCGCTTGGTCCCTTTGACGCTTTCTTGGCCTTGCAAGGAATCGCCACGCTTTCAGAACGCATAGAAAAAGAAACTCGTACCGCCGAAAAACTTGTCGCATACTTGGAAGGCAACAAGTATGTGGGATGGGTCAAGCATCCTAGCGCAAAAAAGAGCCAGTTCAAGGCCTTGGCCAAAAAATATTTTCCAAAGGGCGCTGGCGCGATATTGACGTTCGGTTTTTTGGGCTCGGACGATCAGCTTGACGAGTTCATCAAACGGCTCAATTATTTTTCATATCATGTGAACATCGGCGACGTTCGTTCATTGATTGTGAATTCGCCAAAGACAACTCACGCCGAGCTGGACAGTCAGCATTTAAAGGACGCTGGAATCGAAGAAAACACGGTAAGAATTTCAGCTGGACTTGAATCGGCGGACGATTTGATTTCTGACTTGGAGCAAGCGTTCAAATATGTCTTTGAAAAGCGGAGTTGAAATTTTAGTCGCAAACTTCTCTGACTTGGAGCCTCTTTACGTGCTTGAAACGGCCGCTTTCACAAGCGGAAATTCGGCGCGCAAGGAAGCGTTTGAATACCGCCTTGAAAATTTTCCCCAGTGGTTTTTTAAGGCGGTTTTTCAAGGAAAAATCGTAGGCTTTTTGAACGGCTGCTCTTCCGGCCAAGAGCTTATAACCGACGATTTGTACGCTCCCGGCGCGCCTTATGACGAGCGTGGAGAAAACTTTCTTGTGTTCGGTCTTGTTGTTCGCGAAGACTTTAGGCGGCTTGGCGTGGCCAGCGATCTTTTGCGCATGTCACTTTGCGCCGCGAAGGCTAGGGGCAAAACACGGGCGGCGCTTACTTGCGAGGAATGTTTGATTCCGTTTTATGAAAAATTTGGCTTTAAGAACCGCGGCGTGTCCAAGTCGGTCGTCGGCGGAATAAAATACTATGACATGGGAATTGTCTTATAGGAAATAATTGTCATTGCCCGGCTTGACCGGGCAATCCTTTGTCCAAAAGATTGTCGGGTCGGAGCCCGACAATGACATTTTTTGCAATAAAAAAAACGGCTCGCGATGAGCCGTTTTTTATTTGCGCGATACTGGAATCGAACTAGTGACCCCAAGCGTGTCATGCTTGTACTCTAACCAACTGAGCTAATCGCGCAAATGTTCTTCTATATTACAAAATAATCTTTCTTGTGTCAATACGTTCCGCCAAAAATTGCTTGCGTTTTTGCAAATTCGCCTGTATAATTTAAGGATTAGCAGGAGAATCCGCCGTGACAAAAAGCCGATGCCATTCGATAGCCAAAAGGCTGCCCGTTTACGTTTTTATAAGTTTTTTTGTCCTCATTTTGCTCGCGCTTTCAATCACTTTTAATCGCGTCGAAAGCCGAATGATTGACGACTATCGCAGGATGGCGGACGGAGTGACAAACCTCATGATTGACGCGGTGGATCCTGACAAATTGGATTACTATATAGAAAAAAACTACAGTTCCCCCGAATACTTGTCCATAATGAAATACTTTTATCAGCTCAAGGCCAATTATCCCGACGTGTTCTACATGTATGTGTACCGCTTTTACAAAGACGAGCATGGCCAGCCTATGGGCAAAATCATCATAGACCTTGAGGATGAGTACACGGACACGCCCAATCAAGTCAGCATAGATTGGGTTGGAAGCTTGTATGACGTTTTGGAGCCGTTCGCTTCAAAGATTGACGAGTTGATTACAAGCCGCGAGCCTGTTTACGACACGGCTTTTTCGCAAGACGACGGATACCTTTTGTCGTTCGCAAAGCCTTTTTTTGACAAGGACGGAAACTACGCGGCCAGCGCTTGCGTTGATTTTTCGATGCAGGAATTGCACGCGCAAAACATTCGTTTTATCGCAACTCTTGGCGTTTTGCTTTTGATGGTGAGCGCGGTTGTTTTTGTTATTTCGATTTTTGTCCTAAGGAGAATGGTTACAAAACCGCTTTTGTTGATATCGAACGCGGTATCGTCATTTAAATATGATTCCGAGGAAGACCACAGTTCCAACCTTGAGGCGCTAAAAAAACTTGGCATTAAATCCAACAACGAAATTGGAATTCTTTACGACGCGCTTTTTACCGCCGAAAAAGACAGCGCCTTTAATTTGTCCAACTTTAAAAAGGCCGAAAACGAAATTCACATTAAGGACAAAAAAATTACCGCGCTCGGCGACTTGGCGCTGAGGGACTCGATGACCAGGGTCGGCAACAAGGCCGCGTACACGGCAAAGATTTCTGAGCTGCGGGACGACGAGCAATACGGAATCGTTCTTATGGACGCCAACAACTTAAAGATGGTGAACGACACTTACGGCCATGACGCTGGCGACGAATACCTCAAGGGCTGCTGCAAAATTTTGTGCGACGTGTTCACCCATTCCCCCGTGTTTAGAATTGGCGGAGACGAATTTGCCGCAATCCTAAAAGGCCGCGACTTTGAAAACCGCTTGGTTCTTGTTGGAACGGCCAAAGAAAGGTTTAGAAAGTCGTGGAACGAAAACAAGAACGACCCGGTCCACAGATATTCCGGCTCCATCGGAATGGCGGACTCGACTATATGCAAGACAGTTCGCGAAACGATAAAGACCGCGGACGACAACATGTACCAGGACAAGCGCTCCTTTAAGGACATGTACGGAAGCTACAGGTAAATCTGGAAGTAACATTGAGTAAAAAAAGTTTTTGCAATCGTTTTGGCTCGGCGGCCTTTTACGGCAAGGCGCTAAAAATCGCTTTGCCTGTAATGGCGCAACTCTTGATTCAAAATTTAGTTTCTCTCATCGACAATTTTATGGTGGCCGGCTTGGGCGACGTAAAGATGTCGGGCGTGAACATAAGCGGCCAAATAATTTTTTTGTTCATAGTTTTGCTGGGAACGATTTGCACTGCGGCCGGAATTTTTATGACCCAGTTTTCCGGAGCCGAAGACGCCGAGGGAATGAGGCAGGCCTTTTGCTTTAAGCTGTGGTTCGGCCTTTTTGCCGCCGCGATTTTTATGACAGTCTGCTTGGCGTTTCCAAGGTTCGCGCTTTCGTTTATGGTAAAGGGGAACACGCAGGCCGACGCGATTTTGGATGAGGGCGTAAAGTATCTTAAGGCGATTTCTTGGACTGCCGTTCCGATAATTGTTTCTTCGATAATCGCGTCGTCTTTGCGCGAAATAGCCGAGGTAAAAGTTCCGCTTATAATTTCGATTGTGGCGACCTTGGTCAACACTTTTTTTAACTGGGTTTTTATTTACGGAAACTTGGGCGCGCCAAGAATGGAAGTTACGGGAGCGGCGCTGGCAACCTTTATCGCCCGCTTTGTCGAGATGGCCGCCTTTGTCGTTTACATGGCAAAAAAGCGGCCGCCTTTTGTGATAAGGCTTTTGGATGTCTTTAGAGTCAACTTTAAGCTGTACAAAGAGATTTGCGCCCGCGCCGCTATGTCAACATTTTCCGAAATGCTTTGGGCTGTGGTCGAGACAATTTCGGCGGCGGTTTACAACAGCCGCGGCGGCTCGGAGGTCGTATCGGGCATGAGCGCGAGTTTTGCCATAGCCAATTTGTTTTTTGTTGCCTTTAGCGGAATCATCACAGCCACCAGCGTCATAATCGGAAAGTCCCTTGGCCGCGGCGACCTAGAAGAGGCGCGAAAGGAAAAGGTATGGCTTTTGAACGGAGCCAACTTTTTTGGCCTTGCGATGACGGGCGTAGGTTTGGCGACAGTTTTTTTGGTTCCGCTTGTGTTCCGCAATTTGAGCGGACAGGCGCAGGACATTTGCAAACAAATGGTTTTTGTTTTGGCAGTTTACATGCCCGCATGGGTTTACATAAACGGACAGTTTGCAGTTAGCCGCGCCGGAGGCGACACAGTTATGGGAATGTTGGTCGACGGCATTGGCCATCTTTTTATCACGATTCCCGGAATTTTTGCTATGGCAAAATTTACAAGCCTGGGCCCTGTCGCGATGTACGCGATCATCAAGGCCGTTGAGTTCCCCAAAATCGCAATCGCAACTTGGTGGCTCAAAAAAGAGCGCTGGCTTGTCAACTTGGCCGCAAGCCGCTTGAATTGACGGCGGCTTACATTCCTGTGGGAACGTCGATAAAGACGCCGGCCACGCCTTTTTCTTCCTTTAATTTTTTCATCACAAGCTGAACGCCCACGGTCTCGGTGTTGTAGTGGCCGCCAGCGATGACGTTGATGCCTTCTTCTTTGATGTAGTTCCAGTCTGTGTGTCCGATTTCGCCTGTGATGTAGCAGTCAAGGCCTTCTTTCCACGCCCACCAGTGGTCGCTGCCCGCGCCGCCGGAGACGATTCCGACTGTCTGGATTTTTTCTTTTCCAAAGGGCAGGACTTGGTTGGGGCGCGCGCCGCAAAGCGCTTTTTGCGAAAGCTCGTCTATTGTCATCGCCTTTGGCAGGCGGCCTTTGACTCCTATTACCATTCCGCGCCAGGGGCAGAAATCTTTGCAAGCCTTTAGTCCAAGTCGGCGGGCCATGCCCCAGTTGTTTCCGGCCTCTTTGTTTGCGTCAAGGGGAATGTGGTAGCCGATGAGCGCCATGTCGTTTTGGATGAACGTTGCGGCGCGCTTGTAGTGAACGTCTACAAGAGGTTCGGGGTTGTCCCAATAAAGGCCGTGGTGAACGAACAAAACGTCGCAGCCAAGGCGCGCCGCTTCTTGGGCTGTGGCAAGGCTTGCGTCAACGGCAAAGCCGACCTTTTTGATTTTCTTTTTGTCGGGCGCGGAGTTTTGGATTTGGATTCCGTTCTTGCTGGGGTCCGCTCCAAAGTTTTCTTTTTTTAGGAAGGAATTGAAGTAGGCGTCAAGTTCGTTGAGTGTCATTTATTTTCTCCGTTCAATAGGAATTCGTTAAGTTGTTTCATCGTTTGCGTGGCGCACCAGCTTGGCTCAAACGAAGTTTTGTCGCGCGACTTTCCCAAAAAGAGCCACGAAAAAATCGGGTTTGTTTGCGCGACAAAGCCGTAGCCCGGCGTTGTGTATTCGGGAATTTTCTTTAGGTCCAAGTAGGGAGAGCCGTTAAAAATCGAGGCCATCTTTGAAAGGGGCAGTCCAGACGAAGAGTCGCCTACCGCAAATATTTTTTTGTTTGGATAGCGCTCGCGCGCGATTTGCGCCAAGGCCTTCCACGAGCTTTCGTAAATCGGGCGGAATTTTTTTGAGCGGGGCTGGAAGTCAACTTGCTTTTTGATTCCTTCGCTTCCACCCAAAGAAAATGATTTCCAAATCAAAGAAAAGCGGCGCAAAAATCTTGTGTTCTTTAAGTCGGGGTCGCTCTTAAAATCCTGCTTGTACAAGTCCGCCGACAAAACCGTCCAGCCCTTGCGCGCCAGCAGAATGAAGTATGGCTCGTAAGAAAGCGATTCCGCCAAAACGTCGGGAACAAAGACAATCACCGCGTCCTTTTGCGCCTTTTGGTCCTTGTTGTAAAAGGTGAACAGGGTCAAGTTGCGCTTGTCTGAAACTTCGTTTGCCTTTTGAATGTAAAAGAGCTCTTCGGGAACGATTCCGCAAGAAAAAAATTCGCGTTTGACCTCTACATTGTATCGCAATGTCTGGAGCCGCACCGGCCGCGCCTGAATTTCAATCGCCAAGAAAAGAATTGTGATAATCAAAAGAACCAAGGATGTGACAAAGAATTTTACGCTGTATGCGTCTACCAAGAGCTTTTGCGACAGGCGCACAAGACTGCGGTAGTTTATTATTGAGCAAACCACGCTTAGAACTATGATGGCGATGTTGGCGCACCTAAGTCCCCACGCCAAGGCCGCCAACACGCTTGTCAAGACGCTAAAGGGCCCCAAAAGGCTCAGCGCGTCCAACCTTGTGCGCCGCGTCCAAAATATGCGTCCGTTCAACACCAACAGCATGCAAAGCGCTAAAATTTCTCCAGTCCACGGAGTTAGAATTTCCATGGGGTTATTCTACCACACTTCGTGTGGTTTTGCTATAGTTGGACGAGTTGTCGCAAAATATGCGACAACTTACTTTTAACCCCATTTAACCCCATTTGTAAAGAGGTTAAGGGTTAAAAAATAGCTGGTATAGGTCGGAACCAAAATTAACCAAACTTTGTAATAACATTTATAACTTATATGTAATAAAAACGACTTGACAATATAACATATAAGTATTAAAATAAGAATAAATCAATTACTTATAGGTTATGTAATGGACAAGAGAATTTTACAGTTGCGAGCCTTGGACAAGAAAACTTCTGCCTTGCAGCTTGCGAACAATATAATTTCTCGCGGTTCGGGCTGGATAAACACGGTTCGCGAAGCGGTCGGAATGACGGCCTTGCAGCTTGCAAAGCGGCTTGGCGTTACGCAGCCGCGAATAGCAAAAATGGAAGCGAATGAAGACAACCTAAAGCTTTCGACAATGAAAAAAGTCGCGCGCGCTTTGAATTGCGAATTTGTTTATTATTTTAAGCCCGCGGTTACATTCCAAAATATTGTGGAAGAGCAGGCCCAAAAAAAAGCTGCGGAAATTTTGCGGAACGTAAACGTCAACATGGCTTTGGAAAATCAAGAAGTCTCAACGGAAGAAGCCGTCAAAGATTTGGCGCTTGATTTGATGAACAACAAAATAAAACGAATATGGGATTAGGCCGCAAATGAAGCGCATGCAAAAGAACGGCGGCGGGGGCTTGGCCCTGCAAACGCATTTTATCGGAGTTCTTGTTCCCCAGGACATAACTAACACGCTGGAAGACTGCCGCCGCTACATGAGGGAAGCGTACGGCTGCAAGTCGGGGCACGCCACGCCGATTCACGTGACGCTTGTTCCGCCCTTCCGCCTGTCGCAAGAATATTCCACCCAAGACCTTGCGCGCGCGATTCAAGAGCTTGTGGCGCAAAAGGGCTTGGGCTTTGAGGCGCGCGTTCAAAATTTTGACGCCTTTGGCGACCGAACGCTTTTTGCAAAAGTGGCCGCCGACCAAAAGTGGACCGCCCTGCGCGACGCGGTTTACGGCGCCGTCTGCAAGGCCGCCCCCGGCTGCGCCAAAAAAGACTCCCGCCCGTTCACTCCGCACCTTACCGTCTCCAACCGCGACATTCCCTCCGGCGCCATGACGCCCGCCCTCCAAGTTATGAACGAGCTGAACTTGCAAGAAGATTTTTTTGTGGAAAATGTCACTGTGTTTGAGCGCGTCGCAGGCAGGTGGGTTGTCGGCGCGAGGGTGGAGGTGGAGTAGGGGCGTTCCTCCCCACTAGAAAAACCCCGCAAAACGCGCTAACATATAACCCACTATGGCAGACTACCACAAATTTGACCCGGCGCCGGAGGGAACGCCGCCCGCGGGCTTTGTCCATTTGCACGTTCACTCGGATTACTCTCTTTTGGACTCTTGCGCCACGTTGGACGGACTTGTGGCAAAGGCCAAGAGGCTCAACATGCCCGCGCTGGCGCTTACCGACCACGGAAACATGTTCGGCGCGCTCAACTTTGAAAAGCTCTGTCATGTCAACGGAATCAATCCGATTGTCGGCGAAGAATTTTACGTGGCTTACGGAAGCCATACCGAAAAGAACGACGTTCCCTTTGCAAAGGCGGGCGGCCACAAGGCGCATTACTTTCACCTTGTCCTTTTGTGCGAAAACCAAACCGGCTACGAAAACATGGCTTGGCTTTCAAGCCGCGCCTTTTGCGACAAAGGCGCCTTGCATTACGGAAAGCCCCGAATCGATTTTGAAATGCTCAAGGAGCGGCACGAGGGCTTGATTTGCCTTAGCGCCTGCATTCAGGGAGAAATTCCGCAATACCTTTTAAACGGAAGAACCGAAGAAGCCTACAACATCGCGCGCCAATACAAAGAGCTTTTTGGCCCAGACCATTTTTACATAGAGCTTCAAGACCACGGAATTCCAGAGCAAAAAATTGTCGCCGAGCGCTTGGTAAAAATGGCGCGCGACTTGGACATTCCGATGGTCGTCACAAACGACATTCACTATGTTGAAAAAGAAGACGCGGAGGCGCAAGACGCGCTGCGCTGCATCGGCTTTAAAAATCTTATGGACGAGCCCCACCAAAAAATGGGCGGCGACATGGATTTGGACAACTGGTACTTTAAGACCGAACAAGAGATGCGGCTGCTTTTTCCTGACCTTCCCGAAGCGTATGATAACACGATAAAAATCGCCAACATGTGCAACTTGACAATCAAGCAGTACACCACGCCCGAGCTAAAGGAATGTCTTCCGCGCTTTGAGCTTCCTGCCGAATTCCGCACGCACGGCGACGACTACCAGAGCGACCAAAACGACTACGTTCGCTATTTGGTCGAAGAGGGACTCAAAAAGCGCTACAAGGAAATCACGCCCGAAATCCGCGAGCGCGCCGAATACGAGATGAACACAATTTTTACGATGGGCTTTTCGGGCTACTTTTTGATTGTGTGGGAATTCATCCACTGGGCCAAGTCGCCGATAGACACCGTTCACAATTGTCCCAAGCACTACATTCCAATCGGGCCTGGACGCGGTTCGGGAGCGGGAAGTCTTGTGGCCTACTGCATGGAAATCACCGACTTGGATCCCTTCCGCTACGGCTTGATTTTTGAACGCTTCCTAAATCCTGAGCGCGTGTCGATGCCTGACTTTGACGTTGACATGGACTTCGACTTTAGGCAAGAAATCATCCAGCACACGCGCGACCTTTACGGCGACGACTGCGTTGGCCACATCGTAACCTTTGGAACGTTAAAGCCCAAAAACTGCATCGCCGACATCGGCCGCGTTTTAAACATTCCGCTTAGCGAAGTGGCGATGCTAAAAAAATGCATTCCCGACGACGACCTAAAAATCAAGCTCAAGGACGCGCTGTCCGAGCCTACCGAAAAACATCCCAAGGGCGGCGGCTTGATTCCATACAAAGACGACCCGCGCTACCAGCGCCTATTCAAGCTGGCGCTAAAGCTGGAAGGGGTCAAGCGTAACACTGGCCTTCACGCTTCGGGAATGGTAATCGGTCTCACTCCGCTTCCTGACTGGGCGCCTGTCTTTAAAGACCCCAAGACCGGCGAAGTCGGCGTGCAATACACGATGGACATAATCGAGCCTTGCGGCCTTGTCAAGTTCGACTACCTTGGACTAAAAACGCTTTCGCTGATTCGCTACGCCGAAGGAATCATCAACAAGCACAAAAAGCCGGACGCTCCCGAATTTAAAACCGAAGACGTTTCCGAAAGTGACGCCGAAACTTTTAAAATGCTTTCCAAGGGCGACAGCATGGCGATATTCCAGTTTGAATCCGCCGGCATGCAAAAAATTCTAAAGCAGTTCCAGCCCGAAAAATTGGAAGACCTCGTGGCCCTCAACGCGCTTTACCGCCCGGGTCCTATGGACTACATTCCAAAATATATGGAAGGAAAGTGGCATCCCGAGACGATCGCCTATCCAGACCCCTCGCTTGAAGGCTTGCTAAAAGAAACTTACGGCGTAATGGTTTACCAAGAGCAAGTTATGAAAGTGGCGCAAATCATCGCGGGCTTTAGCCTTGGCGGAGCGGACATGCTGCGCCGCGCCATGGGTAAGAAAAAGCTCGACGTCTTGATGAACAAAAAAATTGAGTTCGAAGAAGGCGCGATGAAAAACGGCCACACCAAGGAACACGCCGACGAAATTTTTGACATAATGGTTCCCTTTGCGGGCTACGGCTTTAACAAGAGCCACGCGGCGGCCTATTCGGTTTTGGCTTACCGAACCGCTTGGCTCAAGTGCCACTATCCCGCCGAGTTTATGGCGGCCAACCTTACAAACGAAATCGCTTCCACCGACACGCTGCCGGTTTACATTCAAGAGGCGCGCCGCATTGGAGTGCCCGTAGACCCGCCGGACGTAAACCGTTCGGACATTGTCTTTGACGTTGTTGACGGCCACATAGTCTTTGGCCTTAAGGGCATCAAGGGAATGGGAGACGCGGCCAGCCAAAACATCGTGGACGAGCGAAACGCAAACGGCCCTTACAAAAGTTTTATGGATTTTTTGGAGCGCGTCGACTTAAAGACTGTCAACAAGCGCGCGCTTGAAGTTTTGATAAAGACAGGCGCCTTTGACAACCTTGGGCAAAACCGCCCCACGCTTTTACAAAACATGGAGCGCGCGGTCAGCTATGTGGACGAAATCAGGCGCGCCAAAGAGGAAGGCCAAAATTCCTTGTTCGAGGCCGCCGGCGAAAAAGAGTTTGTCGACTTTGTCTTTGAGGAAGTGGAAGACCTTCCCAAGATGGAAAAGCTCAACCAAGAAAAAGACTGCATCGGCATTTACGTATCGGGCCACCCGCTTGACGAATACAGAAAGGCGATTGAAACTTGCGCCACGCTCACCAGCGCCAACTTGGAGCGCGAGGTTACGGCGGCCAAGGCAATGCAAGAAGGCGTTTCGCAAGAAGACCGCTGGCGCCGCCGCAATTCCGGAAAGTCTTACATTACGATTGGAATGGTAAGCGAGCTCAAGCCCTACCGCACAAAAAAAGGCGACGACATGGCTTTTGGAAAGTTGCAGGATTTGACAGGCTTTTTTGACATAACATTTTTTGCAAAAACTTGGGCTGTGGTCCGCCCGCAAATCGAGGTGGGCAAAGTCGTCGCGCTAAAGGGAACGCTTGGCGTTGACCGCGAAACTCCTTCGTTCTTGGTTGACGAAGTTTTGGACATCGCCAACTTGCAGGAGCGTTCGATCCAACAAGTGCACATTCAGCTTGAAGACCAATTCCACGACGAAAAAAAAGTTCAGGAATTGCGCGACTACTTGCTCTCCAAGCAGGGCTCGTGCTCTGTCTTTTTCCATTTGAACACAAGCAACGGCCCATACATCGTAAAAGGAAACAACCAAGCCCGCGTTCCCTGCGACAAAGAATTTTTGAGCGAGCTAGAGATGATGGGCGGCGTAAAAGAAGTTTGGACTTACTGAGGTTTGTATGATTTATCTTTTTAGAACATTGGCTGGAGCCGTTTCGATTTACTCTTTGTTGTGCGTCATAAGAATCGTTTTGACTTGGATTCCTGGCGCAAGCTACACCGGCTTTGGCCGTTTTCTTAGCGCGGTTTGCGATCCCTTTTTGAACGCCTTTAGGTTTGGCTGGCTGCGTTTTGGCGCCATCGACTTTTCTCCGCTTTTTGCGCTGGCCCTTTTGTCCGCGGCCACGATTCTATTCCAAACTTTGGGGAGCGGAGCAAGGCTTACGCTTGCGGGAATCTTGGCGCTGGCCGTTCAAATCATTTGGTCAATCGTGGCGTCCGTCTTTATTTTTTTAATCGCGGTTCTTGCCGTCCGTCTTATCGTTTTTTTGACTGGAGCCGACCGCTCGTCTCCTTTGTGGCAGCAAATCGACGCAAGCCTTAATCCGCTTGTTTATTCTGTGACAAAGTTTTTTTCGGCGGGACGGCCCATCGCCTACAAGAACGCTTTGATTTTGGCGCTTGTCCTTGCGGTTCTTTTGCGTTTTGTCATCGGTCCCATTCTTGTTGGCTGCTTGGTCAGAATTTGCGCGATGATTCCTTTTTAGGCTGAACGGTTCAAATGCGCCTTAGCGAAATTCAAACGCCGATTTCCTCTTTGCCCGGAGTTGGGCCCGCGATGCAAAAGCAATTTGCCAACCTAAACGTTTGGACTATCTGCGACTTGCTCAATTTTTTTCCGCGCTCCTACAAGGACAGAACAAAAAGAATCGCGCTGGCTCAGTTTGAAACCGCCAAAGAAGTTCACACAATCGCCACCGTAGTCGGCCACGAATGGTTTGGCTACGGAAAAATGAAGACGCTAAAAATCTTGATTGCCGACCTTACCGCGCGCGCCGAGCTGATTTGCTTTAACCGGCCATTTATGGAAAAATCATTCCCGGTCGGCTCTATCATCGCGGTTACAGGAAGTTTTTTTGTCAAGTACAACGCCTTGCAGTCAAGCGCCTTTGAGGCGGAACTGCTGGCGCAAAGCGGCGCGCTGGAGGACTATGAAAACGCGGCCATTCCCGGAAGCGGCATTCTTCCTGTTTACAAATTGACGGCGGGCCTTACTCAAAAAAAAGTTTACAAAGTTGTGGCCGCAGCCTTGAGCCAGTGCGGGGGCGCGATCGACAACGACTTGCCTGACGACATAATCGCGCGCCGTGGTCTTTTGCAAACCCGCGACGCCATTAAAACGATTCACCAGCCAAAAGATTTTGAAAGCTTGCAAGACGCGCGGCGGACTTTGATTTACCAAGAATTGTTCGACATGCAAATGGCCGTCCTGCAAAGGGCTGTGGAGCACAAAGGCTCGCTGCCTTCCGCAAACCTTGAAAGCTTGCAAGAGTTAAACGGCGCGCAAAGTTCAGATGGAATGAAAGGCGGAGAAACAGGCGGCGCGAACCAAAAGGCTTCTAAAGACCTTAAAGCGGGCGGCGGCTTTTCGCCCCGGCAAGCCGCGCTTTTGGAGCGCCTGCCCTTTGCCCTTACCAAAGACCAAATGGCCGCCATCGAGCGGATCAACGCCGACATCGACCGCGGCTACGACGAGCGCGCAAAATTGCTAAAGGCTTCTCAAGACCTTAACGGCGGCTCCTCTGCCGCGGCGCGCGCCCCTTGGACAATGCAGCGGCTTTTGCAAGGAGACGTCGGCGCGGGAAAAACTTTGGTGGCCTTGTTTGCCTGTCTGCGCGTGATTGACTGGGGCGGCCAGTGCGCGATTATGGCTCCCACAGAAATTTTGGCCAAGCAGCACGCCGAGACCAGCGCCCGCCTTTTGGAAGCGGTTGGAGTCCGCGTAGCCTTTTTAAGCGGAACCATATCCGCCGCGCAAAGGACGCCGCTTTTAAAGGCGCTCAAGGCCGGCGAAATAAACATTTTGATTGGCACCCACGCCTTGTTCAGCAAGACCACAGTTTACAAGGACTTGCAATTGGTTGTGGTTGACGAGCAGCACCGCTTTGGCGTGACCCAGCGGCAGGCGATTGTAGAGAAGGGCAAGGCGTTGGCAGTTGCGGCAAATGATGGCAAGCAAAAAAATGGCGCGGCCAAAACGCTTTATATTTCGCCGCACCTATTGATGATGAGCGCCACGCCGATTCCGCAGAGCCTTGCGCTGACCGTTTACGGCGACCTTGACGTTACGGTAATCAAGTCGCTGCCCGCAGGCCGCAAGCCAATCACGACGTACCTTGTGGCGCAAGGCCACGAGTCCAACGCTTACGGCGCGGTGGCCAAGGAATTGCAAAAAGGCCGCCAGGCGTATTTTGTTTATCCGGCAATCGGTGAGAGTGAGGGGGGCGACAGTTCTGGTCTTGAAGACGCTTCTGGTTTAAAATCCGCCACCGCCGCCTTTGAAAACCTTTCGCGCAATGTTTTTCCGGGCTATAAATGCGCTCTCCTCCATTCCAAAGTTCCCGAAGAAGAGCAGTCAAAAATATTGAACGACTTCCGCCAAAACAAAATTCAAATACTTGCGGCGACGACTGTTGTCGAAGTTGGCGTTGACGTTCCCAACGCGACATGCATGGTGATTGAGCAAGCCGACAGCTTTGGCCTTGCGCAATTGCACCAGCTGCGCGGAAGGGTGGGGCGCGGCTCCGAGCAAAGCTACTGCTTTTTGATTTACTCAAAGGACATCAGCCAAAACGGAATCGAGCGCATGAAAATTTTGCGCCAAAGCACAGACGGCTTTTACATCGCCGAAGAAGACCTTAAGTTGCGAGGACCGGGCCAAATAACAGGAACCGCGCAATCTGGCGCGCTGGAGCTTGGCCTTGCCGACCTAAGCCGCGACCGCGACCTCTTGATGCTTGCCCGCCTAGACGCCCGCGAAGAAATACAAAAAAGATTGCCCGATCAAGTCGGGCAATGACACTGTTTTGTTTCACTTGATATACCCAGAATCTTCCAAATACTTGCGACGCGACATGACAAGGCTTATCAACTCTTGATACATATTGTAGTCAACTTCGAGCGCGATTGGAAAGATAAAAAATTCTGTCTCGTCGCAATAGCGTTCGATGAACTTGGAGTCGGTCACGTAGCCAAGACTTATCATGTTTGAGATGCGGTCGGCGGTTTTTAAGAGCTTTGCCTTTTGGCTTCCTTCGTTTATGATGCGGCGCAAAAAGGCGGGCTTGTCCTCTTCCTTGCGGCGGGTGACTTCAAGCACAAGGCGGTAAACGTCTTCGCCTTCTTCGTCAACGTTGATGATGTTGTTTATGTCAAAGCCTGGAATGTCTTCAACCACGTCGTGAATGCACGAGGCCTTTAAAAGAATGCTGTCGATGTAGCCGTAGTCGATGAGAATCGTCATCGTGTCAAGCTGGTGGCGGAACATGTTGCCGCCCGCGCGCCGCTCCTTTCCGATAAGGGCGGTTGCAAGCTGCATGTAAGGCGCAAGGTAAATGTCGCGCAGCGTGAGCATGGCCTTTTGTTCCATCGGGCCGCTTCTGTTCACTTGCATTTCGTATTTTGACATTCGCTCGCCTCCTTACATCGTTCCATTAAAGGCTTTGCAAATAAGAGCGCAGTTTTTCGATTCGACTTTGCGCTTCGGCCAGCTTTTTCTTTTCTTCTTCGACCAATTCGGCGGGAGCGTGCTGGGCAAAGTTTCCGCTAAGCTTGCGCTCGGAATTTTCGGCGTACTTTGTCTGCGTCTCAATTTCCTTGGTGAACTTGGCTTTGAGCGCGTCGGTGTTGATGCTTTCGTCTACGATTAGGAAAGCCTCAAAGCCGCTGCCAACCGTGCCAATCGCGCGCGCGGGCTTTGCGTCAACAAAGGCAACTTGCTTCATGCCGGCGAGCAATTCTATCATGTCGGTTTTTTCTTTGCATACTTCGGCGGCGCTTCCCTTTTGGACAAGGATGGCCATGTTGAGCTTTGCCGCCGGGTCCAGTCCGCATTCAGTCCGCAGCGCGCGGGTCTTGCCGATCAAGTCTTTGAGGACGTCAAAGCGCTCGACGATGGCGGCGTTTTGGCGCGCGTCGTTGGGCTCGGGGTAGGGCGCGTCGATGAGCATTCCAACGTAATCGGAATTGCCCGCGATTTTTTGCGCGCCGGCTTTCTTTCTGTTCTCCGCGATTTCGGCTACAGGGAACTTTGAATAAATTTCTTCGGTGACGAACGGAAGGTAGGGGTGCAACAAGCGCAAGTTCTCTTCCAAGATGTTCATCAAGACGCTGGCCTGTCTGTCCTTTTCGCGCTCGTCGCCGTTCTTAAAGTTGAGCTTTGTCGCCTCGACGTACCAGTCGCAGAACTCGTTCCAAAAATATTCCATCAAGGCGCTCGCCGCGTCGTTGTAGCGGTAGCCTTCAAGAGCCGCCCTTGCAAGCCGCGCCGCGTTGTCCAAGCGCGCGTAAATCCACTTGTCAAGCTCGGTCAAATCCGCGTCGGTAACTGGAATCAAGTTGCGGCCTTCCAGATTTCCCAAAAGGTAGCGGCTCGCGTTCCAAACCTTGTTGCAAAAACGGCTTCCCAACTTAAAGGAATCTTTGTCAATCAAAATGTCCTGGCCCTGCGCGCACATAAAGCCCAAAGTGAACTTGAGCGCGTCGGCTCCGTACATGTCGATAATTTCAAGCGGGTCCATTCCGTTTCCAAGACTCTTTGACATCTTGCGGCCCTGCTTGTCGCGCACCAAACCATGAATGTAAATGTCATGGAAGGGCGCCTTGCCTGTAAACTCAAGGCCGGCCATAATCATTCGGCTTACCCAAAAGAAGATGATGTCGTAGGCGGTTACAAGCGCCGTTGTCGGATAGAATGTTTCAAGGTCGGGAGTTTTTTCGGGCCAGCCCAAAGTGCTAAAGGGCCAAAGCCAAGAGCTGAACCATGTGTCCAAAACGTCTTCGTCTTGCTTAAGGTCGGAAGCCCCGGCGCCGCACTTGGGACACTTGCTCGGGTCTTCTCGGCTAACGATGACTTCGCCGCATTTTTGGCAATACCAAGCGGGGATTCGGTGGCCCCACCAAATCTGCCGGCTCACGCACCAGTCGCGGATGTTTTCCATCCAGCGCGCGTAAGTGTTTTCCCATTTTTGCGGAAAGAACTGAATGTCGCCGGCCTTCCAAGCGGCAAGCGCCTTGTCGGCGAGCGGCCTCATTTTTACAAACCATTGGTCGCTCAAATACGGCTCTACGATTGTCTTGCAGCGGTAGCAGTGGCCAACCGAGTGGACCATTTTTTCTTCGCCCTTAAAAAGGCCGGCCTCTGTCAAGTCTTCGATGACGGCTTTGCGCGCCGCCTCGGGCTTGAGGCCGCGATATTTTTCGGGAACGTTTTCGTTGAGCCTTCCGTCGGGAGTGAGCAAGTTGACCACTTCCAAATTGTGGCGCTTTCCGACTTCCCAGTCGTTGGGGTCGTGGGCGGGAGTGATTTTTACCATTCCCGTTCCAAACTCTTTGTCAACGTATTCGTCGGCGATGATTGGAATTTCTTTTCCTGTAATCGGAAGCTTAAGCTTTTTGCCTACAAGCGCGGTGTAGCGCTCGTCGGTGGGGTTGACGGCGACGGCTGTGTCGCCAAAAAATGTTTCGGGGCGGGTAGTGGCCACTTCTATTTTTCCGCTTCCGTCGGCGTACTCGTAGTAGATGTGGTACATCGCGCCCTGCGTGTCCTCGTGGTCAACTTCGTCGTCGGCCAAGGCGGTTCCGCAGCGGGGGCACCAGTTGACCAAGCGCTTTCCGCGGTACATAAGGCCGCGCTCGTAAAGGGTCACAAAGACGTCGCGAACGGCCTTGCTCAAGCCTTCGTCGTAGGTAAAGCGCTCGCGCTCCCAGTCGGTGGAGTTGCCAAGCTTGCGCTGCTGCTTTACGATTATGTTGTGGTGCTCTTCCTTTACTTTCCAAGTGCGCTCCAAAAAGGCTTCGCGGCCCAAGTCGTTGCGGGTCTTGCCTTCTTTTTTGAGCGCGCGCTCCACGACGTTCTGCGTGGCGATTCCGGCGTGGTCGGTTCCTGTGACCCAAAGGGTGTTGTCGCCCTTCATTCTGTGGTAGCGGACCACGATGTCCTGCAGGGTGTTGTTAAGGCCGTGGCCCATGTGCAATACGCCCGTCACGTTTGGCGGAGGAATTGCCACCGAGTAAAGGCCGGTCTTTCCGCCGCATTCCTTGCATTTGCATTCCCACGCGGAGTGGAGCGGCGAGGCCTGGTCGCTGGCAGGCTTAAAGCAGCCCTTTTCTTCCCAGCCCTTGTATATTCTGTCTTCAAAGTCTTTTGGATTGTACGCTTTCTCTAATTCTATAGCTTTCATGGGGGAATATTGTAGCGAATTTTGGGGAATTGTTCAATTGAATTTTGGGGGGAACAAAAAAAGCCGCCCCAAGCGGAGCGGCCGTTTGTTGGCGCTTGCAGGTCAAGCCTTGCTGGCGCCAAAGTGTTTGTTAGTAGTAAACATACTCGTAAACTATGCCGTCATCGTTGATGTCTTTGGCGCGGTTCCAGTCGCCTACATAGTCAGTGCCAGATCCTTCTGTTTCGGCGGTGTTTGAAGCCAACTTTGTGTTGCAAGTGTAGTATGCGGCTACAGGGTTTGTTCCGTAGGGGGCAAAGCCGTAAACCATGACGCCGCCCTTGAGGTTTGAAGTGGTGTCGTCCTTCTTTACGTGAGTCCAGTTTGTGTAGCCTTCGATGCTGGATGTTCCGGCCTTGTCGCCGCCCTTGCCCATTGTAGTGCCGGCTGTAAACGTTGTTTTCCAACTTTGCTTGAAGTTTGAGGCAGTGAACTCTGTGTCGACGTCTTTGACCTTGTAGCTGATTTTTCCGATGCGGACAGTGTATTCGCCTTTTTCAATCTGCTTTACGTCAACGCCGATGACGGCGCTTCCTTCTGAGTCCAAATAGTAGTCTGTGCCTTTTGTAAGGTCTTTAGAGTAAGTTTTGTCAGCCTCGACGTCATACAAGGTGTTGTCCCATGTTCCAACGGCGGTTTGGATGTAGTTTTTTCCAAGGGCGCTGGCTGCGGCATGACTTGAGTAAATACCTTCTTTATACTTCTTTACGCCGCTGTAGCGCTCAAAGAAGCAAGTAACTCCTGTTATCGCATCGCCAGAGATGGTCGGCTTGAATGACAAGAAGAAAAAGTCGTAGGTCTTTGTTCCGGCAACCTTTTCGTATTGGTTAAAGTCAAAAATCATTCCGGCGCCAGCGGTTCTCGGTTTGCCGCTTGCTGTCTTTACTTCGGGATTGCACCATTTTACAGCTTTAGTTCCGTCTTTTATTTTTAGAACGATGTTTGTGCGGAAGCCTTCGGTGTTGTTAAAGCCGCCTGTGATTTCCTTAAAAAAGCGCTTGCCGCAGCGTTGGCGCTGCAGCGCGTGGCCTGTAGGGGTTGTTTTTCCTGCATCAGTGTCCTCTTCGATTGTGTCCTCTGTTCCTTCGTTAGAGTCAATGATGGCCTTGCCGCCAACCTTGATCTCGTCACCCGTGGCGTCAACTTCCATTTTAAGCGCCCACTTTTCGGCTACGCCGGCAGCTGAATCCGCTGCTGAAGTTTTTCCGTCTCCAGAAGTGTCCTTGCAAGAAGTAAAGGCCAAGAGCCCCGCTCCCAAAACGCAGAGAATGGCCAATGTCTTTGTAATTTTCATGTTTTTCCTCCAAAAAACTAGGATATAACAACAATTTATTCTTAATCCCCAAAAATGTCAATGGCGCCGCCCTGGTCAAGCGATTTACTTTGACAAAGGGCGGTTTTTGGGGTATAATGGGCGCTGTTCATCTTATGCCAAGGAGGTTGACATATGAGAAAACTGATAATTGCCTTGGGAATCGTGGCTTTGGCCGCGCTTCCGTCGTTCGCCAGAACTGTGACTCTGACCCTTCCTGACGGGTCTTCATGGTCTTACGACCTGCCTGACGACGTGGCGAACATCGTTGACCAGCATAAAAGTGAGATTGAAGAAAAGTTAAAGGAAAATAATGTAACAAGCACGCAGTTGGATAACGCGGCCACGGAAGTGAAAAAGGCCTACGACGACTATGTTGTGTCCAGCCTTGGAACCGACCACCCCTACACTGTGGCCAAGAACGGCCTCAACGACTTTGCCGACGTGATCCGCGGATCTTTGCCCGACGCGCAGGTTCAGCAGAACGTTTGGGCAAATTCTTGGATTGGCTACCTTGTTCAAGTTGGGGGCGAAAAATTCCGCCCTGCCTTTGGACTTGGACTCAACGTCGGAGCGGCCAAATTGGACATGGCTCCCCTAAAAAAGACTTGCGACGCCTTTAAAATCAGCATGGGGGGCTTGCCGACGACATTGGGCATGCCCACCGTCACGGTCGACGCGCGTTTGGGCGGCGTAAAGGTCAACGACTTTGAGCTTCCCTTTGACGTTGGATTTACAATCTCAACCTTTGACTCTTCAAGAATATCCAAGCTCAAGAGCGCCATAAAGCCGGTTTCGTTCGACTTTTTTGCCATCGGCTTTGACGTTCGCTATTGCGTGTGGAAAATCGAAAAATTCGACACCCGCCTTTCTGTCGGCGCTGGCTACTACTACACCAAGGGCGCGGTCAACGTGGCCGCCGACGAGGCCAACGCGGGCTTGGAATTCAAGAGCCACAACTTTAACCTCAACGCCCAAATTTCAACAAAGCTAGCCTTCTTTAGGCCCTTTGTAGGCGCCCGCTTTATGTTCACCAACACAAGCGTGGACTGGTACGCAAAGGACATCAACTGGAAGAACATTTTGAGCGACAACAACGAAAACATCGACAAGGCCATCAGCTACGGCTTGCTTCCCTCCAAGTTTAACGGCGGCGTAAGCGGCTTCAAGTTCTATCCTGTGGTTCAGGGCGGATTTTGCTTTGACCTTGCGGTCATCGACCTTACCTTTAGCGCCAGCTACGACTTTGTCTCAAAGAATTACGGCGGCGCCTTCAGCTTAAGGTTCTCGCTGTAGGAACGATTTTCCTACCACACGGGGCTTTGGCCCCGTTTTTTTTGTTAACATAACCGCCGCGCTTTTTTCTAATTTCTCCAAAAAAATTCTTGCAAATTTGACTTTTAGGGTTTACAATATACTGATAAGGAGAAAAAAGTTGGCTAAAAAAAGGTTTTTCCAATATGTCGGCAACACGCCGATAATTCCTATTTCGGTCAAGATTTTGGTGATTTTCATCTCGCTCATCTTGATGTCCAATTTCATGACCAACTTGATTTCCGTTCAGCTTTCGCAAAGGCAAGTCACGGAATTGACCAACAGGCTTACGGTCACCCAGCTAAAGGAACTTTACAAAAACGCCTCAAGCCAATACCAAATTTACGCTTACAAAAAAAACAGGGAAGAATGCCTGGAGACGCTAAAGAATTCGGCCAAGGAAGAATTTTCCAATCCCCACAGCATGGCCTTGGGCTTTGACCGAACTGGCGTGGCGCTCTTTTGCGCTTCGGCCGACGGCTCCGACCTTTTGAGCTTTCCCGACAAGCAGGCCTTGTCCAAGTTGAACGACAACTTTGACAGGGGAATCGTCGAAGGCCAAATAGACTTTGTCTTGCGGGGCTCGGAGTACCACGGCATTTACAAGTATTCCGAAGACTGGAACGTTTACCTTGTCCGCGCCGAGTCGCGCTTTGACACTGCCCGCTACAAGGTTACGATTCTTGCCATCATCACTGTGGTCATTCTTTTGCTCACCGCTGTCTTTGTGGCGCTGGGCGTTTACATGTTCCGCGCGCTCTTTGTGAGCATTTCCAAAATCACAAGCAGCCTTTACGACATGCAGCAAAAGTCGCAGTTGGCCACAATCGACATCGACGACGCTCCCAACGACGACATCACTTACATGGCCGCCTCGTTCAACTCGCTTTCGGTTTCGGTCAACAACCTTTTGACGACATTCCAAAAGTTCGTTTCAAAGGACGTCGTCTCAAAGGCCTACACCGACCACACGATCAAGTTGGAAGGAATGCAGCGCGAGCTTACGATTTTGTTCAGCGACATCAAGAGCTTCACTTACAGAACCGAAACTTTGGGAAACGAAATCATCGACCTTCTCAACGTTCACTACAACAATGTAATCCACGACGTTCACGAAGAGAACGGCGTTGTCGGCTCAATCATCGGCGACGCGATTTTGGCGATATTCGGTTCCTACAAAAACCCCGAGCTCAAGTCGCTTGAGGCCATCGACGCCGGCTGGCGCATCACTTATGTAACCGCCGAGCTTCGCGAAAAGATGAAGGCCCAGCGCAAAAAGATTGAGGAGACCCGCAAGCTCACCGCCGCCGAAGACCGCGTTTACAAGGCCGTTCTTTTGGACATCGGCGTAGGCATTGACGGCGGAACGGTTTTCTACGGAAACATTGGTAGCGACGAGCACATGACCAACACAGTAATCGGCGACAACGTAAACTCCGCGTCGCGCTTGGAAGGCGTGACCCGCATTTACCACTTGCCGATTGTAGTCTCCGAATACATCGTCGACGACGTAAAGGACAAGAGCGACCGCTACAAGTTCTACGAAATCGACACGATTCAAGTCAAAGGAAAAACAAAAGGAAAGAAGATTTACTTTCCGCTCGACACCGAGAACGAGGCTCAGCAAAAGCTCATCGGTCAGTTTGACATTTTTGAGGAGGCCTTGCAAGCCTACTATGACGGCGACTGGAAAAACGCCAGAAAGCTTTTCAAAAAAGTCGATATGGAAGTCGCCGACGTGTTTATGGAACGCATGGGCGCCAGAGGAAACGCGCCTGACAAATGGAGGGGCATATGGGCAATGACGACAAAGTAAAGGAGCTTTCTCTTTTCTTGAGCGAGGAGCTTGAGCCCCTTCGCCGTTCAAAAAAAGTCAGGGTTTACGACCTTGAGACCGAATACGCCAAGACCCGCAACAACCGCCTTTGGAACGTTTGGATTGCCTTGGGCCTTACGTTTGTCTTTGTAATTCTTGTCACAATTTGCACTGTCCGCGGAATCGGAAAAAGCGCCGAGCGGATTGACGTAAACCTTTCGTCGTTCGAAGACTTGAACTTGCAAAACCTCTTTAACCAGTTGGAGCGCGCGCAGGAAAATTTTGAGGAAGCCTCAAAGCGCCGCGCCTCTTTGCAGGGAACGCTTGACGCTCGCATAGAAAGGGCCAAGCAAAAAATGCAGGCGGACTTGGACTTGCTAAAAAGGACAAGCCTTTCAAAAAACGCCCTTGCCGCGCGCAGGGAAAAAATTCAAAGCGACTACAACAAGGAAGTTTCGGCCGCCCACGCCGAAATTGACGAGCAGCTTAAGACCGCCGACGCCGAGGCCAAGCAGTACGAAGAGCAGCTAAAGTCTTACGACAGCGAGAACGTTGCCCGCGCGCAGGAGTGGGAGCGCAAGATGGACAGCGAGCGCCAAGCCCGCCAACTTGAGCGTCAAAAATTGGTGGACGACTACGAGGCGCAGCTTGCCGAGGCCAAAAATCTTTTGGAAGAAACCCGCAAAAAAGACTTTGAGGAGCGCAAGAACGCCACAAACGAAATCGCCAAGCGCTACGAGGAAGAGCTTGCCAGCTTTGACCCCGTGATCAAGGACTCAAAGACTAAGGACGTAATCACAAGCGCCAACCAGCATCCTCTTGGCGTGTTCAATTCGGAGACGCTTTTGGGCGAGGACGCTCCCCAGCTTAGCGAAGAGTTTTCGGCCGCGCTTTCAGACGCTGAGGCCAACTACGCGGACTTGGAGCTTTTGCTTGCAAAGTCGGCTTCGATTCCCCATCGCAACTCGATGAAGAACGTCGTGGCAGGCGAAAAGAAGCTTTCTTACACAATCGCAAACAGTTTGGCCCGCGCGGCCCTAAGCGAAATAAAGGCAAACCAAAGCGACGCCTCGGCCGCCAACCAAGAGGTTGAGCGCATGAAAGGCGAGGTTGCGGAAGCCCAAAAACTTGTCGCCGAAGCCAACGAGCAGCGCGACTTTGAAAAGACCGCAAGCCAGTCTTATGTCAACATATTGAATTCTTCTTTGGTTGACGAAAAGACGGCCGGCTTTGTCCTTGACCCATCGACTGAGTACGGCCCCGCGGTCTTTATCCGCGACTCTTGGAAGCAAAACGCGGCCCGCGACGGCAGTACAAAGGTCGACATTTACAACGGAAAAGTAAAGGTCGGAACCGGTTCGCTTTTGTTCCACGCGGAAAACTATTACATTTCGCTTGACAAGCCGGAACTGGCCGCCTCGCTCGCTGTCGGCAGCACTTTCCGCATCAAGACAAAATAGGAGCGTGTAGGGCGCCGGTCGCGCCCTCGCGCGTTTTGCTTGCATTTCTACTATATATGCGCTATAATAACTAGGTTATGGAATTAACTGAAGGCGCAAAATTTACTAAAATAATCGACCCCATTCGTTTTGGCATTGACGTTGGCTCCACCACCGTAAAGGTGGCGGCCTTGGGCCAAAACGACCAGCTGCTTTACAGCGCCTACGAGCGCCACCGCGCCGACATCCGCTCAACAATCATCTCTGTCGTAAACAACGCCCTTGACTCTTTGGAAAAACAATGTCCCCAAGGAGCTCAGCAAACTCTCAGCGTAAAGGTGACAGGAAGCGGCGGCTTGGCCGTAAGCCAGTGGCTCAACGTGCCGTTCATTCAAGAAGTAATCGCGGCCACAACCGCCGTCCGAAAAATAATTCCGCAAACCGACGTGGTGATCGAGCTTGGCGGCGAGGATGCAAAAATCACATACTTTAAAGGCGGCGTCGAGCAGCGCATGAACGGAACTTGCGCCGGCGGAACGGGCGCCTTCATCGACCAAATGGCCGCTCTTTTGGAAACAGACGCTGGCGGCCTCAACAAGCTTGCGGCCGGAGCCACCACAATTTATCCTATCGCCGCCCGCTGCGGTGTTTTTGCCAAGACAGACGTTCAGCCGCTTATCAACGAAGGCGCCAGGCGCGAAGATATAGCGGCCTCGATTTACCAGGCTGTCGTCACACAAACAATCTCGGGCCTTGCGTGCGGAAAGCCCATTCGCGGAAAGGTTGCCTTTTTGGGCGGCCCCCTGCACTTTATGGAGCAGCTGCGCCAGCGCTTTATCGAAACGCTTAAATTAAAAGACGACGAAATTATCGTTCCCGAAAATTCGCAGCTGTTTGTGGCGCAGGGCGCGGCTTATTCGGCCGAGCGCAAATTTGTTTGCGGCCCCGAAGAAAAGCAGTTCAACTTTCCTACAATCGCGGAGTTCCGCGAGTCGCTAAAAAATCTTGTGGGCGCCGAGCTCCACGAAGTCCAGCGCCTTGAGCCCCTCTTTAAGAACGAGGAGGAGCTTAAGGAATTCCGCGAAAGGCACGCAAGCGAAAAGGCTTTGCGCGGCGACTTGGATTCCACAAAGGGCCCGGTCTTCCTTGGATTGGATTCGGGCTCGACAACAACAAAGGCTGTCCTTACCGACATCGACGGCCGCATCTTGTGGAACTTTTACACGGCCAACGCGGGCAATCCCGTCGACATCGCCGTCCAGACATTAAAGGACTTGTACGCCCGCCTTCCCAAAGACGTTTACATCGCGCGCGCCGTCAGCACAGGTTACGGCGAGGCCTTGTTCCAAGCCGCGCTGGGCGTTGACGCCGGCGAGGTAGAGACAATCACTCACTTTAGGGCGGCAGACTTTTTTGTTCCCGGCGTTGAATTCCTTTTGGACATCGGCGGCCAAGACATGAAGTGCCTGCGCATGAAAGACGGCGCGATTTCTTCTATCCAGCTTAACGAAGCCTGCTCGTCGGGCTGCGGAAGTTTTTTGGACAACTTTGCCCGCACGATGGGAATGGACGTGCGCGAGTTTAGCCAAAAGGCTTTGACGGCGCAGCAGCCGGTTGACCTAGGAAGCCGCTGCACAGTCTTTATGAACAGCCGCGTAAAGCAGGCGCAAAAAGAAGGCGCCACTGTCGCCGACATCTCCGCCGGCCTTTCTTATTCTGTAATCAAGAACGCTCTCTTTAAAGTAATCAAGTTGCGCCGAGCCAGCGACATCGGAACCAAAGTTGTCGTTCAGGGCGGAACTTTCAACAACGACGCGGTTTTGCGCGCCTTTGAAAAAATCTCTGGAGTCAACGTGTTCCGCCCCGACGTGGCGGGCCTTATGGGCGCCTATGGTTCGGCCTTGATCGCTTGCGACCAGTGGCGCGACTTGATGGCTCCAAAGCCAGGCGAGCCCGAGGGAACCGTTCACGACGTGCGAACGACTTTGGCGACGCTTGAGCAATTGCAAAACTTCCACGTTGACTTGGACTTGCGCCGCTGCGGAAAGTGCCAGAACAACTGCTTGCTTACGATAAACACCTTTACCACAAAAGACAAGGACGGAAAAGAAGTCTCCCGCGCCTTTGTAACTGGAAACCGCTGCGAGCGCGGCGCCGAGCTTGGCGACAAGGTTTCGGTGATTGACGCCAGCAACAAGGCCAATACAAAAATCGACGGCTCCGACGCAGACGTAATTCCAAACCTTTTTGCGTGGAAATACAAGCGCGTCTTTGACTACACGCCGCTTGCCTTGCAGGACGCTCCGATGGGAGAGGTAGGAATCCCGCGCGTCCTGAACATGTACGAAAATTATCCGCTCTGGTTCACATTCTTCACTAAGCTTGGCTTTAGGGTTCGCCTTAGCCCGCGCTCGACCAGAAGCGTTTACGAAAAAGGCTTGGAGTCCATTCCGTCGGAATCAGTTTGCTATCCCGGAAAAATCAGCCACGGCCATGTCGAAAGCCTTTTAAAGGCCGGCGTAAAATTTATTTTCTACCCATGCGCTCCCTACGAAAAGCAGGAAGACAGCGGCGCGGGCAACCACTACAACTGTCCGATTGTAACAAGCTATCCCGAAGTTTTGCGCAACAACATCGACGCGCTGAGACAGGATTCCTCAATACTGTACCTTGACCCCTTCTTGCCGATTTACGACAAGAACCGCTTGGCCTACCGCTTGTTCGAGGAATTGCATCCGCACTTTGCCCAAATAACTTTGTCAAAAGTCATGCGCGCCGTTGACGAGGCTTGGAAGGAGCAGGAAAAGTTCCGCGCCGAAATCAGGCAAAAGGGTGAGGAAGCCCTGGAACGCATTATTACTACAGGCGTTCACGGAATCGTGTTGTCGGGCCGCCCCTATCACTTGGACCCAGAAATCAACCACGGAATCCCCGAGATGATTCAAGGCTTGGGATTGGCGGTCTTTACCGAAGACGCCGTGGCCCACCTTGGTTCCATCGAGCGGCCCTTGCGCATAACCGACCAGTGGGTTTACCACAACCGCCTTTACCGCGCGGCCGCCTTTGTAAGCGAAATGCCCAACTTGGAGCTTGTCCAAATAACCAGCTTTGGCTGCGGACTTGACGCCGTCACAGCCGACCAGGTTGACGAAATACTTAAGAGCAAGGGCCGCATGTACACGCTTATCAAGATTGACGAAGGGTCAAACCTTGGAGCAGTCCGCATCCGCATCCGCTCTTTGATCGCCGCCGTCCGCGCCCACGAGCGCAACCACACCCGCCCCGAGTACAAGTCGGCGGCCTACAAGCGCCAAGTCTTTACAAAGGAAATGCGCTACAAGCACACGATCATCGCGCCGCAAATGTCTCCGATTCACTTTAGGCTTGTACAAAAGGCCTTCAACTATTCAGGCTATAAATTTGAAGTGCTTGACGCGGTTGACCCCAAGGCGGTTGAGACAGGCCTTAAGTTTGTCAACAACGACGCCTGCTATCCGTCGATTTTGGTCGCGGGACAAATGATCGCCGCGCTGGAGTCCGGCAAGTACGATTTGAACAATACCTCATTGATAATAACTCAAACAGGCGGAGGCTGCCGCGCCACAAACTACATCGGCTTTATCCGCCGCGCCCTCAACGACGCGGGCTGGAGCAACATTCCGGTATTGAGCTTGAGCGCCCAGGGCTTTGAAAAGAACCCCGGCTTTAAAATCACGTTGCCGCTTTTGCACCGGGCCTTGATGGCGATTATGGTGGGCGACGTTTTGATGCGCGTCCTTTACCGCACCCGCCCCTACGAAAAAGTTCCGGGCAGCGCAAACGCCCTTTACGAAAAATGGAACGCCCGCGCCGAAAAACAGTTGGAGTCAATGTCGCTCCACGGCTACCACAAATTGCTCAAGAACATCATAAAAGAATTTGACGCGCTTCCCTTGCTGCCGGTTAAAAAGCCGCGCGTCGGCGTTGTCGGCGAGATTTTGGTCAAGTTCCATCCGACGGCGAACAACAACATTGTCGAGACAATCGAAAAAGAAGGCGCCGAGTGCGTCATGCCCGACTTGGCGGACTTTTTCTTCTACTCGTTCAGCACCGGCATTTTTAGACACGAGCAGTTGGCATTCCCCAAAAAGACGGAACGGAACGCAAAGCTCTTTGTTTGGTTCATGGAATTGTACCGCCGAGACATGAAGCGCTTCTTAAAGAACTCCCGCCGCTTTGACGCTCCGTCGTCGATTTACGAATTGATGAAGGGCGTTGACGACATCGTTCAGCTTGGAAACATCACAGGCGAAGGCTGGTTCTTGACCGCCGAGATGGTGGAGCTTATCCACACCGGCGTTCCCAGCATCGCCTGCGTGCAGCCTTTCGCGTGCTTGCCAAACCATGTGACAGGCAAAGGAATGATAAAAGAATTGCGCCGCCGCTATCCCGGCACCAACATAAGCGCGATTGACTATGACCCTGGTTCCAGCGAAGTCAACCAGTTGAACCGCTTGAAGCTTTTGCTTTCAAACGCTCCGGCTGGAAAGCATCCTGACGAAACTCCCCAGGGAAAGATATGGACTCCCGCAGGCGAGGTTGAGCCGCAAGTCCATTTGGCGGAGGGCGCGGTTTTTGTCGATCCGGAACCGGTTGCGGCCAGCGACATTCCTCCGGTCTTGGACGCAAATTAGAGGAGAGCGCTAGGGTGGAGCAAAAAATGTTTGTAAAAAAGGGGATTTTGATTTTTCTTTTCTGCGCCGTTTGCGCGCTTCCGTTCTTTGCCGAATGGAATTCTTTTGACATTCCTGATTCGGCGGAGATTAGGCGCCAAGTTTCTCGCGAATGGTTCGAAGGCTCGCTTGACGTTGTGCGGGGCCTCAATTCAGAAATCAGAAGCAATCAAGTTGGAACGCAATTTCAAATTCGCTTGGAGGAGCAGCAGGAAGTTTTCTTGGTCATCGCCGCTCCCAAAAGCCAAATGAAAGTTGACATTTACGAAGGCAACGGAGTCCGAGCCGCGGTCGAGGATTCCTACAACATGGACAGCCCCGGTTCTTGGCTCTTGGTCCGCTCAAAGCAAAACGGAGCGCCTGAGTCTGTCCGCTATTACTTTGCAAAAGACGCCGGCGTTTACGTTCAGTTCAGACCCGACCAAAAGGGCAAGTCGTCTTTGGCCGACATGGTGATTTTTGACAACTACGCGGCGCGCGGAGTTCCGCTTGGAGTTCCCTTTGAAAGATTTTACACAGCCTCCTTTGCCGAGATTCAGGCGCTTACAAAGAGCAATTTGCCTTGGGCTTCGGTGGAGCCAAAGTCTGGCCTTTACGACGACACGCTGGTCATGATTCAAACAATCAGGGGCAGCTTGGGGAACATTGCCTATCAAGACGACGCGGCCTACAACGAAGAAGGAAAGCCTGTCTCTGTCAGAAACGGACAGATTCGCTACGTTCCCGAAGACCTTAGAAAAAAACTGACGCTTTCTTCGCCCGGTTTTGTCAAATGGATTTGCGACGGAATTGTCGAGCCGCTGGCCGGCAGTTACCTAAAGATGAAGCCTTTGGTGCAGCCGACTTTTGAAACAAACCCGACTGGCGCAAAGGCTGTTATGGGAGCCAATTACAGCACAAGCTTCAGCCTTGACTGGACTCGCAATTTGGCCGCGGCAGTGTTGAGCGTCCGCAACAACAAGACTGTTTTGTACAAGGATTCCGGCGTCGACGTTTCGATCGAGCCTTTTGCAGTTAGATGGACCGACAAGGGCTTTCAAAACGCCGCCGGCTACATCGCAAACACAGGATATCGCGTTCAGTACCTAAAGCCGCTTCTTTACGTTTTGGCCACAAAATATCCCCAATACTTTTATCTTGCGGCCATCAGGCAAACTGATCGCGGCAAGGGCGGAAACGAATTTAGCGTGTTTAACGACGCGGCGGCGATATTCCCGTACTTTGACGCCGACGGAAAATTTAAGGCCGTCGTCTTTTATGACGGCAGGGAATATTCATTGCAGCAATTTTGCTCTTCGTTTGAAAAGTCAAACGGAGCCTTTGTTCATTTGGTAAGGGTCAAGACCAGCGCCAAATTTTATCCGCAGGAACCGGTCAAGGAAAAGGAAAATGATAGAAGGTATTAAAGTTATCGCCTTTGACATTGACGGAACTCTCTATCCGGCGTACAGGTTGAACGTTCGCATCATCGGGCACTTTTTTTCTTATATGATTGAATTCCTTCACTTTGGCTTGATACGCCGGCAGTTGAGAAGGACGGCGCCACTTGGAGATTTGTTTGAGTACCAAGCGCGCCTTTTGGGCCAGAGCCTTAAGGTTGATTCAGAGACGGCCAAAAAAATTCTTGACGACATGGCTTACACTGGCCTTGCCAAGTATTTTAAGGACATCAAGACATACGAAAACGTTTACGAGACTTTTGAAAAATTAAAACAAGCGGGATACAGGCTTGCCTTGCTTTCGGACTTTCCTCCGGAACAAAAGGGCGAGTTGTGGGGCCTTAAGCCGTTTTGCGACAAGATTCTTTCGACCGAAAAAATCGGCGCGCTCAAGCCTTCAAAGTATCCCTTTGGCGTCTTGGCGATGGAATTGGGCGTAAAGCCAGAGGAAATTCTTTACGTTGGAAACAGCGCCAAGTATGACGTTATGGGAGCCAAAAACGCCGGAATGAAGACGGCTTATCTTGAGCCTCTTTGGCGACGAATCTTCCACAAGCCTCTTAAGGCCGCGGACATTTCGTTTACAAATTATCGACAGTTGCAGGAATATGCGCTAAAATAAAAATGTTTTTGGGTGGGGAAAAATGGAAATTTTTTTAGTTATCATCGCAGTATTGATTTCTTCTGGAGTCACATTCGCGCTTAGAATGGCGGATCGCGACAACAATTCAATGGACAAGGTAAAGCGCTACGCTGACAAGCGCCAAGAGGATTTGGGAAAATTCCTTGACGCCCGCTTTCAAAGTTTGCGCGCGGCGGCCGCTGAATTGGAAACCAAAAAAGACCAGGCTGTGGCCACCGTCAAGCGCCTTGCCCAAGAGATGGAAGGCTACCAAAAAATTATAGCCGGCGTTCAAAAAGACAAGAACGCCGCCGAGCAAATCGAGAAAAAAGTAAACGATTATGGAAAGGCGATAACCGAGTTGAGCGAAATGACCGCCGCCGTCGAGGAAAACTTAAAGCGCGTCAAGCAGGAAGGCTTGGTCGTTGACACTGTTCGCGCCCGCATAAAAGAAAACGCTGATAATATAGAAAAGATTTCCAAGCGCATTCCCGTTGTGGTCAGCGACTTTGAAAAAGTCAACGCCCAGCAGTTGCGCTTGGTTGGCGCCGACATTCTTAAAAAAGTCGACGACCGTGTGGCCGACGTAAAGAGCCGCGCCGACCAACTTGACTCCACCACCAAAGAGGCCGTAAAGCAAAACCAAGAAGTGCTCAAGTCCATCAATTCTTCGGTCAACGGCATTTACGCCGCGGCCGCCGATAAAGTAAAGAAGCTTGAGGACGAAGCCTTTGCAAGGCTTATGGACCAGGCCAAAAAGCGCGTGGAAGACTGCAAGGCGGAAGTTCGAACAAGCGGCCAGCAAATTATAAACGAGTTCAACGCTGACATAAACGACAAGCTAAAGGGCTTGCGCGCGGAGACCGAAAAATCCATCGGCGAGGTCCGCTCTTATACCGACGCCTCGCTCGGCGGCATCAAGGATAAAGTTAAGGAATACGCGGGCGAAATTAAGGCCAGCGTAACTTCGACCTTGTCCGAAACAAAGAAGACCGCCGACGAGCTTGCCCGCGAAAGCGCCGGAAACGGAAAGACTCTTGAAGGAATCCGCTTGAATTTGCAAAACCAAATGGAAGACATCCAAGAAAAATACGACGGAATGTATTCCGACTTGGCCGAAAAGATTCAAGAAAAAGAAAAGGCCGCTTACGAAAAATACACCGAAGCCGCCAAGTCTCATATCGAGGCCTACAAAAACTCTGTCAACGAAAAGGTCGAGACATACAAAACCGGCATGACCGAAAAGATTGCGGGAATGCAAGAGGCGATCAAAAAAATTGTCGCCGACCTCAAGGAGCACACTGTCACCGCTTCTAAAGAAGCCAAAGACCAGATTGCGGAACTCAAGGCCGTCAGCTCGGCCGCCATCGACGAGGCCAAGACTTGCCGAGCCACCGTCGAGGAATGGAACAAGCAGGCTGGCGATCAAATCGCCGATTACGAAAAGAAGGCCAACGAAAAGTTGCTTGAAGTTTCGACAAGGTTGAACGAAGCGGTCAATAAAGCCATCGTCACATACGACGAGCGCCAAATCAACGCCATGACCGAACTTGACAGCGATTTGGAAAAATACAAGAAGGACATGCTCTACAGATTCTCCAAGCTTGAGACGAGCGGCGGCGATGTTGACGGTTTGGAAAAAACTTTGCGCAAGTCTATGTCTGAGACCGAAAGGCGCGTGTTTGACGACTTTAAGGTTTTTGTTGACGCCCAGAAAAAGCAGCAGGCCGAATTTGAAGCAAAAATTAAGGAAGACTCCAACAAGCTTTCTACCCAGATACAAGATATCGAAAGCGTTATGGACGACTTGCGCAAAGAGGCCATCAGCAAGACTTCCGAAAAGCTCACCAGCTTTGAGAACGCCTTTGACATCGACATTAAAAATCGCGGCGACGCCATTGACGAAAAGCTCAACGCTTGGAAGCAGGGCTTTGACGACAAGATTTTGGGCTTCCAGAACGGTTACGAGACGGAGCGCATTGAGGTCGAGGAAAAATACAACGAGTCGCTCAAGGAGCGCCTTGCCTCATTTGAAAAGAAGTTTGAGGAGCAGGTCAAGAAGACTGCGATGGCGGTTCAGACAAACCAGAGCGACCTCAAGGAGCAGCTTGCCGAAATTCGCGAGAGCATAAAAGAGTTTTCAAAAAGCTACAAGGCTGAGATGCAGGAAACCCTTTCGGAACGCGGCGCCGAAATCAACGAGCAGACAAAGCAATTTTCGGCCGAGATTCAAGAAAAGGTTTCAAAGTTGCAAGAAACAGTTTTGGCCGACTTGGAAAAATTCAAGCAGGACAGCGAAACCCAGCGGCAGGTTAGCGTTGCCACAATCGAAACGGCTTTGACTGACTTTAGCGCGTGGAAAGAAAAAATTGACCGCCAGTTTGCTGATTCAAACAAAATCTTTGAGGACAGCCTTGAAGAGTTTAAGGAAGCCTCAAAGGCCAAACAAAACGACGCGCAGCTTTTTGTCAACGATTCGTTTGAAGAATTCCGCAACGACGCTCTTACCCGCCAGCAGGAAATTTTGGATTCTGTCGAGGAGTTTAAGGAAAGCGTCGAAAGCAAGCAGCATGACATCGAAGAGAGAATCGAAAGCCTTGACAACAAGACCAGCTCTTCTATTGACGAATACACAGAAAAGTCAGAGTCGATTTTGGCCCAGTTGCAGAGCATGTACGAAGAAATGCTTGAGCAAACAGAAGAGCATGTCAAAAACCAAAACGATTCCAGCGAAAAGAAACTCAAGGCGCTTTCCGCCGAGCTTGAAAAGACCAGCGCCGAAAACCGCAAGCGCCAGACGGAATTGATTTTGCAAATGCAAAACGATTCCAACGAATTGCAGGCAAACATCGACGACCTAAAAAAAGAGCTTAACGGCGTCATGAGCCAAATGAAGAACTACGACAGCGCCAACGAAATGAAGCGGCAGCTTGACGTCAAGATTTCGGAGATTGCCGGCAGCTTTGAGCGCCTTAAGGACTTCCAAAAGACCGCCGACAACTACAACAAGCAGTACGAAAAGTTGCTGGCCATTGACGAAAAGGCCAGCGAACGCCTTGAAGAGTTTAGGGCCGGCAGCAAGCAGATTGAGGAACTTGACACCACGTACAACCGCCTTATGGTTTTGGCCGGAACTATGGACCAAAAAATCAAGAGCTTGCAAGACACCAACGACGACTTGCAGTCGCTTGAAGTCAAAGTGCGCCAGTTCCAGGACAACCTTGCCGGCCTTGGCGTCAAGTATGACCGCATCGACAAAAAGAGCGAGACAATCGACCAAGTTGCCGGCGACGTTGACAAAGCCTTTGAAAACCTCAAGGATTTGGAAAAGCGTTTGGAAAACGCCGCCCGACAAGTCATGTCGCTGCCCGAAGAAATCAAGGACGCCCAAAACAATGTCGACAAGCTTTTGGAAAACACCAAGCGCATCGACACCGCCATGGACAAGTTGGATTCCTTGCAGGAAATTCTTGACGAAACCGAAAAGCGCATCGACAAAGTTACCCGCGACCGCGAAGGAATTGTCAACAGCGAAAACCGACTTACAAAGCTTTCAAAGGACATCGACTCCAAGTTCAACACTTTGGAGGACATCGCCAAGGCGGAGACAAGCAAGAAGGGTGGAAGCAAGTCTTCTTCGATAACGCCAAGAAAGCGCGAGAGCGTCAAGACGCTCAAGCAGCAGGGCTGGCGAGTTGAAGAAATCGCCGACAAGCTTAAGATGACAGAGAACGAAGTTCAATTGATTTTGGACACGGACTTTTAATCGGGGCGGACTTAATTTTTAGCAAGAAGACAGACCGCTTCTGTTTCTACCGCTTGACAAAGACCGACGGGACCTATGCGCTCGCCGGTCTTTGCTTTTACAAAGACTTGTTCGACGCTTACGCCCAAGATGCGGGCGATTGATTGGCGGACTTGCTGTCTGTAGGGCAAAAATTTTGGCTCCTGCAATTTTACGACGCAGTCAAGGTTTTGCAATTTCCAGCCGGCTTTCTTTACGTCTTTCCATGCCGCCTGCAAAAGTTTTGCCGAGTCGGCGTCCTTCCATTTAGGGTCTTCGGGAGGAAAGTAGCTTCCGATGTCGCCAAGGGCGGCGGCTCCCAAGAGCGCGTCGGTAATCGCGTGCAAGAGCGCGTCGCCGTCGGAATGGCCGTCTTCGCCCAAGTTGTATGGCAGGACGACTCCGCCCAAAATTAATTTGCGGCCGGCGACAAGCCTGTGCAAGTCAGTTCCAAGGCCTATGCGGAAAACAGTTGGCTGAACAAGATTGCGTTCCTGACCAAAAGTCGCGCCGAAATCGTTAGGGTAAGTAATCTTAATGTTTTGTGGCTCGCCGGGGATTACGCGAGTTTTTTTGTCGGAATAGTTGTCCCAAATTTCTGTGTCGTCGGTAAAGGCGTTTTTTTGTTCTTTGAGGGCCTTTTTATGGAACTCCAAAATTTCTGGGAACAAAAAGCCTTGCGGGGTTTGGACGGCCGCCAGCGACGAGCGCTTTAGGTGGCGCGCAATTTTTGAGCTTGAATCCATTTCTTTTTGCGTCTCGACCGGTTGCAGGGCCGGAACCGCCGCGCCGTATTTGAGGGTGGCGGCGACTGTTTTTTTGACCAAGGATGGGCTTAAAAAGGGGCGGGCTCCGTCGTGAATCAAGACGAGGCGCGGTTTTGCCGCGGCCGCCGCTTTATTGTTATAGGAACGGTCAAGGCACGCTGCGCTCAAGGCCTTTAGGGCGTTGAACACCGATTGCTGTCTTGTGTCGCCTCCCTGGGTAAAAATGACGTTTACGCCTTGCGACAGTTGCTTTACGAGCGGGTTTTGGTAAAAGGCTTTTTTTGCGGCGGCTAGTTCGTTTTTGGGATAAACCACAACCGCGCTGTCAAAGAGTTTTGTTTTAAGAAAAACTAAGGCGGCCTCAGATAAAACTGAGCCGCCATTTAAAGGCAACCATTCTTTTTTGCCAAGCGCTCCCATTCTGCTGGAAGAGCCGGCGGCCACCAAAACGAACGCGGCGTTTTGCCGCGATTGTTTTTTAGTTGAAGTCGTCGTCCTCATCGTCAAAATCTTCTTCTTCCTCGGCGCGCCTTTCGAGCGATTCTTCTTCTGTCATTTCGAGCGGAGTCGAGAAATCTCTTCCCCCGCTCACCCGCCGCCAATCCTGGATCCTCGTCGTCCTCCTCCTGACCATCGTCGC